>VFKJ01000543.1 GCA_009885595.1 Myxococcales bacterium
CACCCGCATGCCAAAAATCTCGCATGCGCTCATGGGTGGCGGCGAGACAGGCGTTGGTGATGATGGAAGCAGTCGAACACGCGCTTGGGGTCGGGAGCTCGGCCTCGAGCGCTCGGAGTTGATGGTGCTGCACCCACGCAGCGAATCTACGCAGCGAATCCTCATGCTGGCTCTCGCGACATAACCGCGACGCTCGTGCGATGGGCTGATCCGTTCCATTGCCACGCTCAGATGCTCACCACGCCCACCCGTGACGCACGCGCGGAGTGCGCGCGAGGGCTGACGCGTTTAGGTTCTCGCGAGGTGTTCTTGCGACGGGCTGACGCGACGAACTGACGCGAGGCGCTCACGCATGCACTCGCTGAGTCGTTCCACGTGGAACACCGAGCCACGCTCTGGGGTCACGATTGTTTCAACGAACTCGTCGGGACACCGGACAACGAGGCGGGCCGCGGCGAGTCCGGTCCGGCAACGCGGGAGACTCAGTGACGCATCCCGCTACGGGTTGACCATCGAACTTCGTCCGCTACGCCCGTCATCGAGATCGATGGGCGAGCGGCACCTCGACGTTACGACTCGGTGACCTTTCCCAGGCAGGGGAGGGCGCCCATGGGGAACACATGCGCCTGTGGGAAACATGTGCGAAACCCCCTTTCCCCGCGCAAGCCCTCACATTCCACCCGGTTGCCCCCTCCCGCTGGAACCCTCTCTGTGGACAACTCAGCCCCTCCGCTCCTCTCTCAGGGCCTCCAGGCCCTCGGCCTCACCCTCGCGCCCGAGGTCCAGGGGCGCCTGCTCGCCTACGCCGACGAGCTCCTCAAGTGGAACGAGAAGGTCTCCCTCACCGCCATCACCCGCACCGACGAGGTGGTGGACAAGCACCTCCTCGACTCCCTCGCCGTGCTCCCCGAGATACAGGGAGCCACGCACCTGTTGGACCTGGGCGCCGGCGCCGGCCTCCCCGGAATTCCGCTGGCCATCGCGCTGCCCGACCTGCGCGCCACCCTGGTCGACGCCGTCGCCAAGAAGGTCGCCTTCATGAAGTCCGGCGCGGTGAAGGGCGGGGTGGCCAGCCGCATCAAGGCCCTGCACGCCCGCGCCGAAGGCCACCCCGACGAGGAAGGCCTTCCCCGCGCCGACCTCGTCATCAGCCGCGCCTTCATGGACGTCGGCCCCTTCCTCCTGCTCGCCCGCGCCTATCTCGCCCCCGGGGGCCGGGTGGTCTGCATGCTGGGGCAGACGCCGCCGGCCGAGACGCTCCAGACCCTGGCCCAAGCCGCCGGCCTCCGCCTTTTGAGCCGCCGCACCTTCACCCTCCCGCACTCCAAAGACCCGCGCGGGGTGGCGGTGTTCCACGTGGAACAGGTTCAGTGACGAGCCCCATCGGCGAAAAGGCCCGCAAAAAGCAGAGGAAGCCAAAACGCCTGGTGCCGGTTGTCAGACCCCTGGGCTAGGAAGCACCCCATGGGCCGAATCGTCTGTATTTCCAACCAGAAGGGCGGGGTGGGGAAGACCACCACCGCCATCAACCTCGCCGCCTCCCTGGCCGCCGCGGAGCGCAAGACGCTCCTCATCGACCTGGATCCCCAGGGCAACGCCGGCAGCGGCCTGGGCATCGACAAGACCCAGCTCACCGGGTCCATCTACGACGCGTTGATCGACGGCCAGCCGCTGGCCGAGCTGGTTCACCCCACCGAGCTGCGCTTCCTCGACGTGGTGCCCGCCACCAACGACCTCACCGGCGCCGAGGTCGAGCTGGTGGGGATGGACAAGCGCGAGCACCGGCTCAAGCAGGCCCTCGATCCGTTGAAGCGAAAGTACGACTTCATCTTGATCGACTGCCCGCCGTCGTTGGGCCTGCTCACCTTGAACGCGCTGGCGGCGGCCGACGCCGTGCTCATCCCCCTGCAGACCGAGTACTACGCGATGGAAGGCCTCGCGCAGCTGATGTCCACCGTCGAGCTGGTGCAGCAGCGCCTCAACCCGAAGCTGTCGGTCGAGGGCATCGTGCTCACCATGTTCGACCCCCGGGCGAACATCAGCCACCAGGTCGCCGACGAGGTGCGCCGGGTCTTCCCCCAGCTGGTGTTCTCCACCGTGGTGCCCCGCAACGTGCGCCTGGCCGAGAGCCCCAGCTTCGGCAAGCCGGTGCTGCTCTACGACATCCGCTCCAAGGGCTGCGAGGCGTACCTCGGCGTCGCCCGCGAGCTGCTCAAGCGCGACAAGGCGCGGCTGCGCAGGGGTGTTCCCTCGCCGCGCGCGTCGGCGCCCGCCCGCTGATTCTCCCGAAGGACCGAAAGCCACCGCATGCCCGGCGTCATCAAGATCCTGCCGCAACACAACCGCAAACCCGCGATCGGCCGCGGCCTGGGAGCGCTCCTGGCCGACGCCCGCACCCCGAGTGAAAAAGGGCAGGGCGGCCCCACCAAACTGCCCATCGAGCAGATCCACGCCGACCGCGCCAACCCCCGCCGCACCTTCGACGAGGCCGCGCTCGAGGAGCTCGCCACCAGCCTCAAGCACCAGGGCGTGCTGCAGCCGATCCTGGTGCGCAAGGACGGCCGGGGCTACCGCATCATCGCCGGCGAGCGACGCTGGCGCGCCGCGCAGAAGGCCGGCCTCACCGAGCTGCCGGTGATCATCCGCGAGGCGACCGACGCCGAGGCCTACGAGCTGGCGCTGGTGGAGAACATTCAGCGCGCCGACCTGAACCCCCTGGAAGAGGCCGAGGCCTACCGCCGCCTGGTCGACGAGCGGAAGCTCACCCAGGAGCAGGTCGCCGATCGGGTGGGGAAGGACCGCAGCAGCGTCGCCAACTCGCTGCGGCTGCTCCACCTGCCCAACGAGGTGAAGCAGCTGGTGGCCGAAGGCGACCTCGACATGGGCCACGCCCGCGCCATCCTCGGCCTCTCGAGCAGCAAGGAGATGGTGCTGCTCGCCCGCGACGTCATCACCGACAAGCTCACCGTGCGCGAGACCGAGGCGCGGGTGAAGACCGCCCGCGCCGGGGGCCCCTCGAGCGTGAGGAAGAAGGGCGCGCAGAAGCACGCCAGCCCCGAGGCGAAGAAGCTGGTGGAAGACCTGCAACGCCGGCTGGGCACCAAAGTGAAGCTGGTGGAGCGCGGCAGTGGAAAAGGCACGCTGGAAGTGGAGTTCTTCAGCTACGAAGACCTCGACCGCATCGTGGCGCTGATTCGCCGCTGAGAAATCAGG
>VFKJ01000901.1 GCA_009885595.1 Myxococcales bacterium
GATCGAGACTTCTCGCTCTTCCCCGAGCTGGAACTCGAAGACCCGTTCAGCTGAGGGCGAGTGGACCAGGCGCACTCCAGACCTACACGGAGCGTCCTCAGTCCACTGTATCACCGCGCAACACCTTAAAATCGGGGCGAAACAACGCGTCGAGGCAGCGCGAGAACTCTGCATGGCTCTCTCGATCAACTCGAACTCGCGCGGCAGTGACGTCACCCGGTTGCAGCAGGCGCTCACCACCCGCGGCTTCAACCCCCAGGGCGTCGATGGGGCGTTCGGCAACAACACGCGCGCAGCGGTGATCGCCTTTCAGCGCGCGCAAGGCATCACCGCGGACGGCATCGTGGGGCCCGACACCAGCGAGCGACTCTTCGGTTCTCGCGAGGCGAAGTACTTCGATGGCGTGAGCGACTTCGAGGGTCCGAACGGTCCTTCAGCGCCGGGAGACGTTCAGGCAGGGCGCGGTTGGGGCGGGAGCGAAGGCGTGGCCGACACCGCCAAGGCGCTCGCGCGCTCGATGGGCATTCCCCTCACCAGCACCAAGCGCAACCTGGCCGACACGCACCGCGTGGGCTCGACCACCGGCTCGGACCACTACACGGGCAACACCAACGCGTACGCGGCCGACTTCGGCGTCAGCGGCGCGCGGGGTGACGACCTGGCCCGCCGCATCGCCGACGCGTACGGAATTCCGCGCTCGAACATCGGCACGTTCAACCGGCACACCATCACGGTCGACGGCCAGCGCTACAGCGTGCAGTTGTTGTGGCGGGTGAGCGGCCACTACGACCACGTGCACCTCGGCATCCGCCGCGCGTGAGCGCTCGCAGCCGGCGGCCAGGCCTCGAAGGGCCTTCAGAAGCCGACGAGGTACCCCAGCGCCACCCCCGCGCCCGCGGAGTTCCCCCGCACGTTCCCCTCGCCCAGCGGCGCGTAGCCGTACTCGAGCTGCAGCAAGATCCTCCCACCCAGGGCGTGCAGCGCCACCCCGCCAGCGCCGCGCAGCAGCGGGCCCCAGCGCGCATCGGTCAGGGTGGTCAGCCCGGGCGCAGTGAAGGTGGCCTGGGTGTGCTGCGCGCCCGCAGTGAGGCAAAGCTGCAGCGACCACCGAATCGCCACCTGCAGGGAATAGCGCACCACCAACGCCGCCGACCACGCGCTCATGTCCACGTCCACCGTGTTCGACCCGTCCACCGTGCGCGCCTGGGAGAGGCGGGGAAACCAGGCGAAGGCGCCCTCTGCGCCCACCTCGAGGGGCAGCCCGGCCAGGCGCACCGCGAAGGAGACGCGCGGGCTGATCGCGCGAGCCTGGTTGAAGTTCGAGCTCGCGGTGACGAACGCGCCCGCCGCCAGCGCCCAGTCCCGCTGCGAGGGAAACACGGTGAGCTCGGTCTGGGTGAGGGTGCGCCCGCCCGCCCGCACCACCACCGCCTGAGGGCCGACCGTCTCTCCTTCATCGGTCTGGTAGCCCACCGTCAGCTCGGTTCCTCGTTCCGCGGCGCTCACCGTGGCCGGTCGCCCGCTGGGGCCCACCACCGTGACCGCCTGCGCACCCGCGGGATTGCCCCAGGCGTCCTTCACCCAGAGCGTGCCGTTGATCTGCCTGCCCGCAGCGACCTGGCCGGGCAACTTCAGCGCCGCGGTGACTGGCGGGCCTGCACTCAACCGCAAGGTGGCTTCCCCGCTGAGGCCCGGGGCGGCGGCTCGAAGCTGAACGCTGCTGCGGTCGCCGAACACATCCGGAACGGTCAGCCGCCCTGCGCGCAGCTCACCGAAGTCAGCGCTGATCGTCGGGACGAGCCCGCTCACCACGTTGCCGTTGAGGTCTTTGACCGTGGCCACCACCTCGACGGGCACGCCCGAACCCGCGGTGAACTCGCCAGGCGTGAGCGTGAGAGCGATGCTCGCCGCGCTCGCCGCGCGCACCGCCACCTCGACCACCGTCTCCGGCGAACCCTCCACCGACAGTCCGAGCGCGTCCGGGCCACCCGCAACTGACCTGGGCGCGCGATAGCCCACCGAGAAGACGCCGCCCGCACGGGCGATCGGCGCTTCCAGCGCTCCCCGCCGGGCAGAGAGCTTCAACTTCGCCGCGTCGAGCAGCGGAGCGCCATCGAGCTCCACCGCGAACACCTCGAGCTCCACCCGGGATGCAGCGCTGAGGCCTTCGACCGGCACCAGCGCCGCGGCGCGCGGATACGGCCGGGGCGCGAGATCGACCGAGGTGGTGGTGATGTTGCCTGCAGCATCGGCGGCCACCACGCTGGCGCTGGCAAACCCCGGCGGCACCACCACGGGCAGGGTCAACTTGCCGCGGCCA
>VFKJ01000072.1 GCA_009885595.1 Myxococcales bacterium
AAGCCCTCTCCCCGACCCTCTCCCCCTCGGGGGAGAGGGAGGACGAGGAACAAGAGCGGAAGCAGCGCGAGCAGGAGCAGGTGGGCGTACCGCCCGTTCGCGCTGCGTTCACTTGCCGAAACGGTACGTGGTGAACTGCGCGTCCATGCGGGCGTCCTGGCCGGACGAGAAGCGGTCCATGCAGGCGTCGTCGGTGTAGTCCATGAAGTTCTCGATTGGATCGACCCCGGGGAACTTCGTGCCGCTGCAGGTATCGCGGCCGGTGGGGCAGCCGAACGCCGGCGACTTCTCGGCGGGCGTGTCGGACACCACGTCGCCGCGCGTGTCCTGGCGGGCGCAGCCGCCCTGGAACGTATGGTACAGGCCCATCCAGTGGCCGACCTCGTGCGTGCCGGTGTCGCCCAGGTTGTAGGGCGAAGCGCTGCCGCCCGGGAGCGAAGAGAAGAGCAGCACCACGCCGTCGAGACTGGGAGAGCGGGTGTAGCTCGCGGGGAAGGTGGCGTACCCGAGGATGCCGCCTGACGGGTTGCAGGTGTACACGTTGAGATCGTCCGCCGTGCCCCTCCGCAGCGCCGTCTTCATCGCGGTCTCCGCGGTGCCGTAACAGTTGTTGTACCAACTGCTGTTGGTGGTGCGGTCGGTGGCGGCCAGCTGGAAGCTCCAGCCGCTGGCCGCGAAGGCCGCGTTGAGCACGTTGATCTGGCTCGTGATCTGCGAGTCCGGAACGTTCCCCTGGGCGAGGCTGCTGCCCGCGTTGATCACGTGGAAGTAGACGTTGATCGTTCCGCCGGTGACCCCTTGCTGGATGACGCCGGGGGTGGGCAGGCGCAGATACGGGGCGATCTCCAGCTCGACGCGCGCCTTCTCTTCCTCGCTGGGTTCGACGGTGGAGCACCGCTCGAATCCGGGCAGCAGCTGGATGGGCGTGAGTTGGTAGCCCGGCTGCTCGATCTCGATGGGGCTCATGGTGGGACTGCAGGTGCTCAATGAGGTGACGACCACTGCGGCGAAGGCGATGCGCTTCATGGGTGCTTCCTCCTTGAGCTGCCGGTGGTTGCAGAAAACACACCGTGCGCTGCGCACCGAGGCCGCCCTCCATCACGTCCGCAAGCGTTTCACCCCCGCGCTCTTCGGATGCTCGTCCTGCGCTCTGGTGGCTGCATTTCGTGCGTGGTGACTTCAGCCGCTGTTCCGCAGCCCCGCCGCCACGCCGTTGATGGAGATGTGAATGGCGCGCTTCAAGCGCTCGCTCACCTGCTTCCTGGTGCGCAACCGCCGCAGCAGCTCGACCTGCAAGTAATTGAGGGGGTCGATGTACGGGAAGCGGTGCTTGAGCGACAACGCCAGGCTCGGGTTCCTCGCCAGCCGCGTCGTCTCGCCGGTGATGAGCGCGAGCGCGTCGGTGGTGCGATCCCACTCCCGGGAGATCGCCCCGAAGATGGCCCGGCCCTGCTTCTGGTTCTTCACCAACGTCGCGTACCGGGCGGCGATGCCGAGGTCGCTCTTGGCCATCACCATGTCGAGGTTCGAGAGCAGCGCGGCGAAGAAGCGCCACTCCTTCGCCATCTGCCGCAGCAGCTCGAGCTTACCGGCGCGATCGCCTCGCCCGAGGAACGCCGTCACCGCCGAGCCGAACCCGTACCAGCCCGGCAGGCTCACCCGGCACTGGCCCCAGCTGAACGACCACGGAATGGCGCGCAGGTCTTCGATCGCGCGCGTGCTCTTCCTCGCCGCGGGCCGGGAGCCGATGTTGAGCTCGGCGATCTCCGAGATCGGCGTCGCCTCGTAGAACGTGTCCACGAAGCCCGGGGTCTCGTACACCAGCGCGCGGTACGCCTTCATGCCGGCCTGCGAGAGCGCTTCCGCCGCCTCGAGGAACTGCTTCGGCGCGTCGCCCTGCTGGGCACCGAGGCTCGCCTCGAGCACGCCCGAGACGATCAGCTCGAGGTTGTGTCGCCCATTGTCCGGGTGCGCATACTTCGAGGCGATCACCTCGCCCTGCTCCGTGAGCCGGAATTGCCCGCCGACGGTGCCGGGCGGCTGCGCGAGGATCGCCTCGTGGCTGGGTCCACCACCCCGCCCCACCGTGCCGCCCCGCCCGTGGAACAGCCGCAGGCGCAGCGGCGGCTTCATCGACGTGAAGAGCTCGCGCAGCGCGATCTCCGCCCGGTACAGCTCCCAGGTGCTGGTGAACACGCCGCCGTCTTTGTTGCTGTCGGAGTAGCCGAGCATGATCTCCTGCTCGCCCCCCGAGCGCAGGAGCAGCTGCGGGATTCCGGGCAGCGCGAAGAAGTCCTTCATCACCCGCGGCGCGTTCCGCAAGTCCGCGATGGTCTCGAACAAGGGCACCACGAGCAGCGCCACCCGCGCCTCGCCCCCGAGCGTGCCGGTGAGCAGGCCCGCCTCCTTCTGCAGCACCAGCACCTCGAGCAAGTCGCTCACCTCTTCGCTGTGCGAGATGACGCAGTGCCTGAGCGCGTCGGGGCCGAGCTTCTCCACCTGCCTGGCCGCGGCCTCGAAGATGCCCAGCTCTGCTTCGGCGAGCGCGGAGTAGGCCGCCCCGCGCACGCGCGTCGAGCGGGCGTCGTTGAGCACCTGGAGCAGCACCTTGCGCCGGCCCTTCTCGTCGAGCGCCGAGTAGTTGGGCTCGAGCCCGGCGACGCGCAGCAACTCGGCCACCACCGCCTCGTGCTTGTCGCTGCTCTGCCGCAGATCGACCGTGGCGAGGTGAAAGCCGAACACCTCGACGGCGCGGAGCAGCGCCGCGAGCCGGCCCTGGACGAGCGCGCGGCCGTGATGACGAAGCAGCGACTGCTCGACGGTGGCAAGGTCCGCGCGCAGCTCCGAGGCCTTCGCGTACGGCACCGCGCCCGCCAGCTCGCGGCGCAGCGGCTGGACCCCTGTGAGCGTGCGCAGCGTCCCCGCGAGCCGCGCGTAGATGAACATCAGCGCCCGGCGGTAGGGCTCGTCTTCGCGGTGCTCCGATCGATCAGGCGACTGCGCGGCCAGCCTCTGGAGCGCCCCCGTCACCCGGGTGAGCGTCGACGACATCGAGAGCTCGGCGCCGAGCTGCTGCAGCTCGTCGAGGTAATGCTGCAGCGCCACCTCGGTCTGCCGGGCGAACGCGCCCTCGAGCGTGGCGGCGTCGACGTTGGGGTTGCCGTCACGGTCGCCGCCGATCCAGCTGCCGATCCGCAGGAAGGACGGAAGGCGCGCACCGGGGAGCAACGCCTCGAGCTCCGCGTAGAGCCGCGGCACCTGGGTGAGGAAGGTCGCCTGGTAATACGAGAGCGCGTTGTCGATCTCGTCGGCGACCGCCAACCGCGTGGTGCGAATGAGGCGGGTCTGCCACAGCTGCGTGATGCGGCCGAGCAACGCCTGCTCGTTCTCCTGCAGCTGCCGCGCGGTGAGCGGACCATCTCGCTGCGCGATCAGCTCGGCGATGGCGCGCGCGGCGTTGAGCACGCTGCGGCGTTGGACCTCGGTCGGGTGCGCGGTGAGCACGGGCGCGACGTGCGCGTGCTCGAGCAGCGCGGCGATTCTCTTCGGCGCCTTCAGTCGCGCGATGGTCGCGCGCAGCGACGCCGGCTCAGGCTCGTCGTTCAGCTCCCGCGCCTCCCGCCGCCGCGCGGTGTGCCGGTCCTCGGCGATGTTGGCGAGGAAGGAGAAGTAGCTGAACGCGCGAATGACGTCGGCCGCGGTGTCATCGGAGAGCCTGGCGAGCAGCGCGTCGAGCTTGCGCCCCGCGCGCTCATCGTGCTCCAGCCGCACGGCCACCGAGAGCTGGCGGATCTCTTCCACCGTCTGGAAGACCGCCTCGCCCTCGTGCTCCCGCACCACGTCGCCCAGCAGCCGGCCGAGCAGGCGGATGTCTTCGATCAGCGGACGGTTTTCGAGGGACCCATCGCCTTCAGCCATGCTTCAGCCGATAGCAAGGGCCCCTCGACTTCGCGTCCCCAACTTCAGCTCAGCGCATCACGTTGTGCAGCCGGCGCATCAGCAGCGGGTGGCTCATCGTCTTCTCCACCTTCGCCGACAGCTTGTTGTCCACCACCGACTGCGCCTGCGCGCGCAGCGCCGCGTCGTTCAGGTAGTGCGAGAGCTGCGGCCCGACGGTGAGCAGCTTCACCCCGTCGAACGCGACCTGCGCATCACCGACCAGCGCGCGCGCCACGTTGTCCGCGCTCAGCTCGTCCAGGCGCGCCAGCGGGGGGAACACGCTGCGAATGAAGTGCCGCGGGGCCGAGGTGTGGCCCAGCGCGATGTGCGCCAGCTCGTGGCCGATCACGAAGCCGAGCGCGCGCGGGTTCTTCGACGCGAGCGCGCCCCACACGGAGTCGTCCGTCATCAGCACCATCTGCTTGCCGGCCAGCTTCAGCGCGAACGCGTTGATGGCGCCGTCTTCGTAGAGGTACAGCTCGGGCACTTCCTTGAGGCCGAGGCGCGCGCAGAACG
>VFKJ01000789.1 GCA_009885595.1 Myxococcales bacterium
CGCCTCCAGCATGGGCGCGCTGCGAGCGGCCGAGCTGCCCGGAGTCATCACCCCCATCGGCGAGATCGCGCGCCGCTTCGTCACCGGCGAGTGGAACGACGACGCGGCGGTGGCGCTGCTCCACGCCGACGCCTCTCACGGCTTCAAGCCGCTCACGGTGCCCTGGGTGAACGTCTGGGCCACCGCGCGAGCACTCTCCCGTTCACGAGGGCGTGCGCTCCTCGCCGCTGCCGACTCGCAGTTCTACCAAGCACGGACCTGGGCCTCGCTCTTCGATCAGCTCGGCTGGGCCCAGGAGGTGCGAGCGCGCGTGCTCGCGGCCGCGGTCGATCTCAAGGCCCTCGACGCCCGCGCCTGCCTGCAGGCCGCCGCCCGCCTGCGCCCTGCCAAGCCCCTGCCTGCGCCCGCGCGGCTCTCCTCTTTCGTCAGGCGTACCCGCCTGTCCGCCCAGGGCGCGCGGGGCCAGTCCGACGAAGGCGTGAAGACGCTGCTGTTGGCGGACTTCGCCCGACAGGCCGGCCTGGTCGCGCCGCCCGCCCTGGTGGCCCGCTGGCGCAAGCGGCTCTCCGGTCCCTTCGCGGCCGATCAATTGGCGGCGTGGGCAGAGGCGCTCGCGCTGGAAGAGCTCGTGCTCAGCGCGCCGGAATATTTCGTCGCGGACGGGCCCTCCCAGCTCGAGGGAGCGGCCCTGAGGGCTGCGCTCCAGAAGGGTCGCTGAACGCAGCTTCTGCACGCGGCGAGCGCCCCTCGGTGCGCATGGGTATGCTCGAAGCGCCTTGCGCATCGTCAGCTACAACGTTCGCTACTTCGGTCACGGCCTCAAGGGCTTGGCGAGCACTGCCGCCTCGAAGCGCCGCATCGCCGACGCGCTGGCCGCCCTTCACCCGTTGCCCGACCTGGTCGCGCTGCAGGAAGTGGAGACCAGCTCCCTTCGCGCGGGGCTCGCTCACCGCGGCGCCCACCCGGCCGAGACCCAGCTCGACGCGTTCCTTCGCCACCTCGGGGACGACTTCAAGCGCCGCGGCCAGGTGATGCCGTACCGGGCCTGGTACTTCCCGGCCCACGTGTACCGCCTGGGGCCCATCAAGCTCTACACCACCGGCCTCGCGATGCTGGTGAACTGCCAGCGCCTCGAGGTGATCGAGGACAACGGTCACCGCCCGCACCACATCACGCACCACCGCAACGAGGGCCTCAGGAAGGTGAAGCAGACGCGCATCGCCGCGCACCTGCGCCTCGAAGACTTGCAGGGGCGCCGCTTTCACCTCTTCAACACGCACCTCTCGTTGCCCACGCCCTGGGCGCGCGAGTTCTGGAGCCAGCCGGGGAAGATGGGCTTCGGACAGAACCAGGTCGCCGAGGCGCACGCGGTGGCGCACTACGCGCAGTCGATCGCGAAGCACGAGCCCTACCTGCTGGTGGGCGACTTCAACACCGCGCCGATGACGCCGGTGTACCGCTACCTCACCGAGGACGCGAAGCTGCGCGGCGCGCAGGAGCAGCTCAAGCAGCTCGATCCCGAGCGACCCGACGCCTTCGCGACCGCCGGCTTCATGCACCTGCGCATGCACCTCGATCACGTGTTCGCGTCAGGCAAGCTCGAGTTCCTCGATCTCAAGGGCACGCACACGTTCGGAGATCGCGCGAGCCCCTTCAGCGGGCTGTCGGATCACGTGCCGCTGATCGCCACCTTCGACGTCGGCTGAAGCAGCTCGCGGCGGTCGAGATCGAACAGCTGGTAGCCGGCGGCCGGCCCGTGGTTCATCCCTGCGTCGAGGAAGTAGAGGCGCGCGTCGGCCGGGGTGCCGCGGGCGTAGCGCACCTGCTCCCCGTCGATCTGCAGCGCGCGCAGCACGCCGTCCTCCGCTGGCTCGGCGTCGGCCCAGTCGCCCAGCAGCTCGCGGCACTTCTTGTCCCGAATGTGACCGATCGCCTGCGGGAACGCGGCCGGCAACCCGCGGGGATCGAAGCGCCGGCGCGGCGGGCCGTGGAACTGGGGATCGGCCGAGGGCACCGCGGGCCGATGAAAGAGCACGCCCCGCGCGACGCCGCCTGTGAGTGAGCCGGGCTGGTGGAGCGGGGTGAGCGCGAGCGGTCCTTCCTTCCACGCCTGCACCCGCTGCCGCAGAAACGCGTTCAGGCTCGCCGCGGCCTCCTGCGCGTCTCGTGGCACCGCGCCCACGAGCGCGAAGTCTTCTTCGGTGACGCCCGCGTGCACCAGCAACAGCCCCGCGTGGGCGTGCGCCAGCACCAGCCGCCCGCTGCGCAGCAACCCCGTCACCAGCTCGCGCTGCGCCGCCGAGTAGCAGCTGAAGTCGCGGGCCAGGCACTCGGCGTCGGGCACGTGGGGGTAGCGCTCCACGAAGCGGCGAGAGGCCTCCGGGTCGGGTTTGCCGTCCTGGTACGCCCCCATCGCCATCGCCCAGGCCGCCTCGAAGGCCGCGTCGTCGGCGAACGGATACAGCTCACCCACCCGCGCGAGATCGTGGTTCCCCGCGAGCATGATCACCTGCTCCGGCGGATGCGAGGCGAGCCACTTCACCAGGGCGATCGCGTCGTCGGTCGCCCGCTTCCGATCGCTGGGCGGGCCCCAATCGAAGTGATCGCCCATCGAGACCAGCTGCACGTCTGCGCGCAGCCGGCCGTGTTCGAGCAGCCCGTGATGATCGAGCACCCCTCGCACCGTCTCGAACGGTGCCTGGGGATCGCCCATCGCGACGTGCAGCAGGGCTCAGAGCTCCGCGAGGTTGCCGGTGTAGAAGCCGTCGATCAGCTCCTTGTACTTGGTCTCCACCACCTTGCGCTTGAGCTTGAGGCTGGGCGTGAGATCGCCGTCTTCCAGGCTCATGTCCTTGGGGAGGATGGCGAAGTTCTTGATCGACTCGTAGCTCGCCAGGCTCTTGTTGAGCTCCTGCACGAAGGGCTTGATGAGCGCGTGGGTGCGGGGATCCTTCACGATCTGCTCGTAGGTGCCCTGCACGCCGTTGGTCTTCGCCCACTCGGTGATCGCTTCCTTGTCGAGCGCGACCAGCATGGTGCAGAAGTTCCGGTTGTTGCCGTGCACCAGTGACTGGCTCACGTACGGGCAGAGCATCTTGAACTTGCCCTCGAGGTTCTGCGGCGCCACGTACTTGCCGCCCGAGGTCTTGATCAGGTCCTTCTTGCGGTCGGTGATCTTCAGCAGGCCATCGCTGTCGATCTCGCCGATGTCGCCCGTGTAGAGCCACCCGTCCTTGATGGTCTCCGCGGTCTGCTCAGGCAGGTTGTGGTACCCGCGCATCACCCCGCGGCCCTTGATGAGGATCTCGCCGTCCTCGGCGATCTTGATCTGCGTGCCGGGCAGCGCCGGGCCCACCGTGCCGAACTTGAAGTTGGTGGGGCGGTTCACGAACGACGCCGCGCTGGTCTCGGTCAGGCCGTAGCCCTCGAGGATCAGCAGGCCCGCGCCGTGGAAGAACTCGGCCATCTCCCGCGAGAGCGGCGCCGAGCCCGACACGAAGTAGCGCATGCGGCCGCCGAAGCGATCCTGCAGCTTGGAGAACACCAGCTTGGTGGCGATGGAGTACTTCATCGCCAACAGCCCGCTGGGCTCCTGCCGCTTCTGGCGCAGCAGCGAGACCTCGCGACCCACCGCCACCGCCCACTTGAAGATGGAGTACTTGACCCCGCCGCCCTTCTTCGCCCCCTCGATCACCTTGTTGTAGACCTTCTCGAAGATGCGGGGCACCGCGGCCACGAAGGTCGGCTTCACCTGCCCGAGGTTCTCCACGATCTTGTCCACCCGGCCGTCGATGGCGGTGTGGAAGCCGATCTTCAGCTGCGCCACCTCGAGCACCTTGCCGAAGCTGTGCGCCAGCGGCAGCCAGAAGAACTGCACGTCGTCGGGCACCAGCAGCTTCATCTCGTCGATGCCCTCGGCCTCGTAGACCCAGCAGTCCTGGGTGAGGATCACGCCCTTGGGCTTGCCGGTGGTGCCCGAGGTGTAGATGAGCGTCGCGATGTCCTGGCCCTTCACCGACTTGCAGACGACCTCCCAGTCCGCCTGCGTGGCCGACTTCCCCTTCTCCATCAGGTCGTTGAGGCTGATCACCCAGCCGTCGGCGCTGGTCTTGCCGTCGATGGTGATCACGTTCTTGATGCTGGGGATCTTCGCCTTCACGCCCAGCAACTTGGCGACCTGCTCGTCGTTCTCCGCGATCACGTAGCGGGTGCCGGAGTCGTTGATGATGTACTCGCACTCTTCGGCGAGGTTCGACGGGTAGATGGTGGTGGTGGCGCCGGCCGCTCCGAGAATGGCCATGTCGGCGAGCACCCACTCGTACCGGGTCTGACAGAGGATCGCGACGCGCTCCTCGTTCTGCAGGCCGATCGCCCGCAGGCCCATCGACAGCTGGCGCACCTGCTCGCCGAACTGCTTCCAGCTCACCTGCTTCCAACCTGAGCCGACCGGGTAGCTGAAGGCGGTGTTGTCGGGCGTCGCGGCGAGGCGGTGCAGCAACATCTCAGGGACGGTTTGGAAGCTGGCCATCTACGGCTCCGTGGAGAAGGTGGGGGCGGCGCGCACACTTTACGGGCCAGAAACGAAGAAGCCAGCCCTCCGTGAGGAGAGCTGGCTTCGAGGCCACGAAGGGCGCTTTCGACTTACTTGCGGGCGGCCGCTTCGGCGGCGTTCTTGTCCCGGAAGTTCTTCATCATCGTCTCCTGCTCGCCCTTGGGGACGGCCGCGTACTTGGCGAACTCCATCGAGAACTCCGCCTTGCCCTGCGTGCCCGAGCGCAAGTCCGTCGAGTAGCCGAACATGGTGTTGAGCGGCACCTCGGCGACCACGGTGACGTGGCCCTCGGCGGTGCCCGTCTCGAGGATCATGCCGCGGCGCTGGTTGACCTGGCCGACGACCGAGCCCTGGAACTCCGCGGGGGCGCGGACTTCGACCTTCATGATGGGCTCCATCACCACGGGCTTGGCCTGCGCGTAGCCTTCACGGAAGGCCATGATCGCGGCCATCTTGAACGCCTGCTCGCTGGAGTCGACGTCGTGGTACGCGCCGTCGTTGATCACGCAGCGAATGCCCACCACCGGGAAGCCGATGAGCGAGCCCTTCTTGATCGCCTCGAGGAAGCCCTTCTCGATGCCGGGGATGTATTCCTTGGGGATGGTGCCGCCGACCGTCTCGTTGACGAACTCGTACTGCTCGACGGCGTCGCTGGGCAGCGGCTCCATGTAGCCGCACACGCGGGCGAACTGGCCGGAGCCGCCCGTCTGCTTCTTGTGCGTGTAGGCGAACTCACCGCGCTGGGTGATGGTCTCGCGGTAGGCGACCTGGGGCTTGCCCGAGACGACCTCGCAGTCGTACTCGCGGCGCATGCGCTCCATGTAGATGTCGAGGTGGAGCTCGCCCATGCCGCTGATGATGGTCTGCGCCGACTCTTCGTCGCGGCGCACGCGGAAGGTGGGATCTTCACGGGTGAAGCGGCTGAGCGCCTTGCTGAAGTTCGCCTCGCCGGTGCGGTCCTTGGGCGAGACGGCCAGCGAGATCACCGCGTCAGGCACGTGCATCGAGGTCAGCGTGTAGTTGACGGTGGAGTCCGAGAAGCTGTCGCCGGACGTCGCCTCGACGCCGTAGAAGGCCACGATGTCGCCGGCCTTGGCCTCGTTGAGCTCTTCGCGGCGATCGGAGTGCATGCGGAACATGCGGGGCACGCGCTCTTTGCGCTGGCCGCGCGAGTTGTTGATGATGGTGTCGCCCATCTTCACGGTGCCCTGGTAGATGCGGAAGTAGGTCAGCTGGCCGTACTGATCCTGCTGGAGCTTGAAGGCCAGGCCCACGAAGGGCATCGAGAAGTCGGACTTGAGGATGACCTTGGCCTCGGCGTTGCGCTGGTCGAGGGCGACGTTCTCGACTTCCGGGGGCGAGGGCAGCAGGGCGCAGACCTGGTCGAGCAGCACCTGCACGCCCTTGTTCTTGTAGGCCGAGCCGCACATCACGGGCGTCATCTTCAGCGAGATGGTGGCGCGGCGAATGGCGGCGCGCAGCTCGTCGGCAGAGACCTCTTCGCCGCCGATGAACTTCTCGGCCAGCTTGTCATCGACCTCGGCGACCATCTCGATCATCTGCAGGCGGCGCTTCCTGGTCTCCTCGACGTACTCGGCCGGCACCGCCTCGCAGCGGACCGTCTCGCCCTTCTCGCCGTCGAAGAAGTAGGCCTTGCCGTCGACCGGGTCGATCACGCCCAGGAACTTGTCCTCGGCGCCCATGTTCACCTGGATGGGCACGGCGTGGTGGCCGAGCTTCTCCTTGAGCATGTCCACGCAGCGCAGGTAGTTCGCGCCGGCGCGGTCCATCTTGTTCACGAAGCAGATGCGGGGAACGCCGTACCGCTTCATCTGGCGGTCGACCGTGATCGACTGGCTCTGCACGCCGGCCACCGAGTCGAGCACCAGGATCGCGCCGTCGAGCACGCGCAGCGAGCGCTCCACCTCGATGGTGAAGTCCACGTGGCCGGGGGTGTCGATGATGTTGATGTTGTGCTCTTCGACCTGGCCGAGCGAGCCGCTCCAGATCGCGTACGTCGCCGCGGACTGAATGGTGATGCCCTTCTCGCGCTCGAGATCCATCGAGTCCATCGTCGCGCCGACGCCGTCCTTGCCGCGCACTTCGTGGATTTCGCGGATCTTGCCCGTGTAGAACAGGATGCGCTCGGTGAGCGTCGTCTTGCCCGAGTCGATGTGAGCGGAGATGCCGATGTTGCGGATTCGTTCGAGGGGGATCAGAGCCATAGCGGCGGGCCGCGTACCGAAAGCCTGCTTGAAACACAAGCGCTGCGCGCCTACAGACGCCCTGCATGTCTGACGAGGCTCCCAGCGCCGGTCCCGCGGTGCCGACGTTCCAGCCTCACGAGCGGGTCTGCGGCAACTGCAAGCTGTGGCGTGCCCACTCCCTGGACGCCGCCAAGGGCTATGTGGGGAACTGCCGGCTGCAGCCCAACCGGGGGCTTTTCGTGCCCGCGGCGCCCATCTGCGATGCCTTCGTGGGGCGCAACGAGGCCGTCACCGCCACCGCCTCACCCGTGGCCGCCCGCGCCCGGGCCCTCAAGCCGATTGGTCCCCTGGTGCGGCGCTCTGATGGGCGTGAGCAGGTGGTGGACGCGCCGACGACGGTGCCGGCCGTCGACCCCTCCACGCAGATCGATTTCGAAGGAGACAGCATGACGCGCCAGGAACTGATGGAGCTCTTTCTCGAGGCCTCGGGTCTCGCCGACGTTCAGCTCGCCGGCAAGTGGGAGGGCGGCACGGTGCGCCTCATCCCCGCCGACGAAACACTCCAGGCGAAGGACCTGCCCATCGACGCCATCTTCCACAAGGTGGTGATGGTGCGCGATCGGCTGCGCGTGCTGGAGCAGAAGATCAACACCCACCCCAAGCTGACCGACGCGGACAAGGTCGACATGCAGCAGTACGTCACCCGCTGCTACGGCTCCCTGACCACCTTCAACGTGCTGTTCAAGGAGAAGAAGGACCAGTTCGTCGGTTCGAAAGAAGAGTGAGCGCGCAGGTCAGGCTGGGGAGCCCTCGGGTTCGAGCTCGCCTTCCCTCATCGAGGCCATGTGCGCCATCAGCCGGGTGCGGCCGCGGTTGAGCGCGCTCTTCACCGTGCCCTCGGGCAGCCGCAGCATGCGCGCGATCTCGGGGTACGAGTAGCCGCGCAGATCACGCAGCGTCACCACCAGGCGGTGCTGCTCGGAGAGGTGCTCGAGGCCCTCGAGGAACATCTCGTGGCGCTCGTTGCCCACCGCCACCTCTTCGGGATCCACCGTGGCGCTCACCGGGCTCTCCAACCGGTCGCGGCGCTTCTTGGCGCGCAGTGAGTTGATGGAAGAGTTCACCAAGATGCGGTGAAGCCAGGTGGTGTACGCCGCCTTGCCGTCGAAGCGAACGTTCTGGCTGTAGAGGCGGGTGAAGACCTCCTGCACCACGTCCTCGGCTTCGTCGGCGTCCCTCAAGATTCTGCGGGCGATCGCCAGCGCCCTGCGGCGGTGCTGGCGGTACAGCTCGGTCATCGGGGGCAACGCGCTCATGGGACTTGGAAACGCCCCAACTCCCCAGCCGATCTACCGGCGTAAAATCGGCCGGTTGGCTCAATCTTCTTCCTGCAGCCCCCACTCCTTGAGGCGCTTGAAGAGGGTGGAGCGGCCGATGTCGAGCTCGCGGGCCGTCTTTTCCCGGCTGCCATAGCGCTTGAGCGCGCTCTCGATGATCAGCCGCTCGCAGCGCGCCAGCTGCGCCTCGAGGGTCTGGCCGGGCGTGCACTCGAGCTCGCCGCTGGCGCTCTGCCGCGGCTGATCGGGGCTCGGATCGAAGGTGAGATCGCTGACGTCGATGTGTTGACCCTTTCGCAAGAGCAGCGCGCGGAAGATGACGTTGCGCAGCTCGCGCACGTTCCCCGGCCACGCGTGATCTTCGATCGCCTTCATCGCCGCGGGCGTGAGCAGCACTCGCTGACCGCGCGGCGCGTGCAGCTTGAGGAAGTGTTCGGTCAGCAGCTTCAGATCGCCCAGGCGCGCGCGCAGCGGCGGCAGGTTGAGCGGGATGACGCAGAGCCGGTAGTAGAGGTCTTCGCGGAACTTTCCCTCGCGCGCCATCGCCAGCAGGTCACGATTGGTCGCCGCCACCACCCGGGCGTCCACGGTGATCGGCCGCGGCGCGCCGACGCGCTTGATCTCGCCCGACTCCAGCGCGCGCAGCAGCTTGGCCTGCAGCTCGAGCGGCAGCTCGCCGATCTCGTCCAGGAAGATGGTGCCGCCGTCGGCCTCTTCGAAGGCGCCCTTGCGCGCGTTGAGCGCTCCGGTGAACGCGCCCTTCTCGTGGCCGAACAGCTCGCTCTCGATCAGCTCGCGCGAGATCGCCGCGCAGTTGACGGGGATGAACGCCGCCGCCGAGCGGTTGGACTGCTGGTGAATGGCGCGCGCGACCAGCTCTTTGCCGGTGCCCGACTCGCCGAACACCGCCACCGCCGCCGTCGAGGGGGCGACGCGATCGATGAGGTCGACCAGCGACTTCATCGACGGGTCGGTGCCGATGAGCCCGTAGGTGCCGGTGGGCCCCTTGGTTCCGCTCGGCAGCGCGGGCTCGATGATGAGTTCGCCTTCTCCGACGCGCAGCGTGGTGAAGAAGGGCACCTCGGCCTCGAACACCCGCACCTGCCCCAGCCAGGTACCGTTGGTCGAGCGCTGGTCGCTGACGAGGAAGCGGTTGTGCTGACGCGTCACCTTGAGGTGACGGCCTGACACGAAGCGTTGGTTCAGCACGAGGTCATTTCCGGCATCCTTGCCGGCAGTGAACGACTCGGTCTGCAGCTTGTGCGTGGTTTCCTGCGAGCTCGTTCGCAGCCGCACCTGCGCGGGCATCACCGGGGCGTCGGTGGCGTCGGCGCGCTCCAGCAGCTCGGTGCGCGGGCCCAGCTCGGTCGCGTCGCTGTCGGCGCCCGAAGAGGTCTTGCGGAAGACCGCGCGCCACTGGCCCAGGGCGATGTCCGCCCCATCGGGCACCTCGCCGCCGGTCGACTTCTGGCCCGCCACCAGCACGCCCTTGCCCGAGAGGTCCTGCAGCACGCAGCGGCCGTCCTCCAGGTGGAGCGCGAGGTGCTGACGCGACACTTCCGGATCGGGGATCACCACGTCGCAGCGCTCCCCACGCCCGAGCACCACCCTCTCTTCACCCAACGCCAACCGCAGGACTTCTTCCCCCCGGCGGAAGAACACGAGCTCAGCCATGCCGCGCCACCTACCATGGCCTGCATGGGCTCACCAAGGCCCACACTGCTCGCACACCGGCACCCTGACCGATGGAGGTCCACCGGGGGAAAGCGGACACTCCCGGGTGTGAGCGTCGCCCAGCCATCTCCCGAGTCGGGCCAGGCGGCGGTCGAGACCGCGCTCACCATGCCGTTGGCGCTCTTCATGGTGCTTGGCACCCTGCAGCTCTTCATGTTGCTGCAGGGCCGGCTCTTCGCGGAGCACGCCGCCTACTCGGCCGCGCGGGTCGGGGTGGTCCGACACGGAGACTGCGCGGCGATGACGCACGCGGCGATCGCCGCCTTGCTCCCCAGCTTCACCTCGTACCTGGGCGAGGCGACCGGCGGCAACTCGCCCTCGGAGAAGCTCGCCACCGCCTTCGCGCTGCGCACCCGCAACAAGCCCTTCGACAACCAATACGATCCGGCCGCCGACGACCCGCACTCCGGCGCGGTGGTGTGGATCTTCAGGCCCTCGCCCAGGGTCAACCAGGTGCGCGCCCAGTCGGAAGACGACTTCGATGATCCCGACACCGCGGGCTACCGGCTCGAGCTCAAGGTCGTCTACTGGTACCCGCTGCGCATCCCCTTCGCGAACTGGGTGATGGCCACCATGTACCGGGCGTACTTCGGGCTGGGCGACTACACGAAGCAGAACCCGCTGATGCCCGCGCAGCAGGCCCGCTGGACGCAGTCGGGGGCCCGCTCGCTCGACGGCTTTCGCACCGAGTTCCTGCGCCGCTTCAACGCGAAGGAATACGTCTTCCCCGTGGTGGGCACCGCCGCCATGCGCATGATGACGCCGCCGCGGCGCGCGCTCTTTCGCCGGCAGAACTGCGAGCCCACGCCATGACCCGACGGGCTCCCCGCGGCCAGAACCTGGTGCTGCTCTCGCTCACCATGCTCTTCCTGGCCTTGATGGTGACGATGACCATCGGGCTGGGGCTGCGCATTCGGCAGAAGCACGAGCTGCAGAACCTCGCCGACACCGCCGCCTTCTCGAACGCCGTGATGACCGCGCGCACCTTCAACAACATGGCGGCGGTCAACCGCCTCGAGGTCTCGTACTGGGTGGCGATGGCCGCCGACCAGTCGCTCCTCTCGTGGACTGCCTATGCCCGCGCGATGGCCAACGGTGCCCGCAAGGCCTCGCTCGATCTGAACGACAGCGCGTGCATGCGCCGCCCGCGGAACCTTCGCTTCCGGTCCAGGGTGTGGGACTTCCGCAGCAACGTGGCCACCTGGATGGCGGCGGACTTCACCGCAGCCCAATGGGCTGCCCTGGACGTGCCGGCGGGCGAGGAGGCCCAAAAGATCCAGGGCACCATCGCGGATCTGCGCGCCGAGCTCACTGACACCATGTTCACCACCAGCCCCCTAAACCTGCGCGCAGAGTTCAACCGCCAGATCCTCTCCCAGC
>VFKJ01001079.1 GCA_009885595.1 Myxococcales bacterium
CCCCCTTCGTCGCCAAGAGCAAAGGCCAGCGCGGCGCGCCCAACGCCAACCAGCTGCCGACCAACCTGATCATGATGAAGAGCCTCGACGTGCTCGGCTGCCCCACCGTCATCTCGGCGGTGAATGATCCCTCGCTGCGCGGGCCGCGCCACCAGCTGCTGTGGAAGTGGGTGGAGTCGGGACAGCTGCAGCCCCACGTCTCCCACGTGTTCCCGCTGCGCGAGGTGAAGGAGGCGATGCGCGCGAAGTGGCGCGGCGAGTTCAGCGGCGGCGGCGTGCTGCACCCCTGAGGCCGCGCTGGCACGCGGGCAGCGAGCTGGGAATACTCACGCGATGGACCTGCCGCGGCCGTTCGGCCCGTTCATCCTCGAGGAGGCGCGGCTGCAGGCCCGGCTCTCCCACCGCAGGGGCCAGGTGGCCGACGACCGCGCCCAGACGCGGATCGACACGGCGGGCTGATCAGCGCCACATCCCGGTCGCGCGCAGCGCACCGGCCAACCGCAGCACCGGCTCGCGCGGGGCGCCGCTCTCGAGCAGATCTCCCAACCGCTCACCCCGCGTCAGCCGCTTCGCCAGCCGCAGCTCGGCGGGCCCCAGCTCGAGCAACGCGAAGGCAGGCGTAGTGTCGTCGAGCACCACCGGCTCTTCATCTTCCTCTGTGGACGCCAGGAGCTCGCTCTCGATGGCGGCCAGCGGCACCCACTGCCGAAACGCGGTGGCGACCGCCACGGTCAGCGGCACCTGCATCGAGCTCTGCACCGACCTCGGCGGATCCGAGGTGATGATGCCGCGCATCGAGAGCGCCGCCGCCATGCGGAAGACGACCTGGCGATCGAGCGCGGCGCGCAGATCAGCCGCCGACAGCAGCCCATCGGTCACCAGCTGCTCACCCAGCAGGGTCTGACGGCGCGCGGCCTCGGCGGCCACCGGCTCGAGCAGCACCGCGTCCAGCAGGCCCTCGCTCACCAGCATGTCGCCCAGCCGCTCACTCTTGAGGTTGCTCTCGGCGCCGACCAGCTGGCCGTGCTGCACCTGCACCACGCGCTTGGCCTTGCCGGCCAGAACGGTGACGCACGCGCTCACCTCGCGGCGTTCGAGATCCATCAACAACCACAGCAGGATGCGGTTCAGCGCCAGCGTCGTCATCACCGGAGGAGAGACGATACTCGGCTCGACTCCTGAAGCGAATTCTCGGCGCCAGCGCTGGCCCGGGTACAATGGGCCGCCCGTGACCCGCCTCACGCTTCGAAGAGGATTCACCCTACAGCCCATTCCCGGAGGGGGGGGGCACCTCACCGACACCCGCACCGGTGATGCGCTCGTCCTACCGCCCAGCGACTTCGAGGTGCTCGCCGCCGCGGGGAAGGAGTTCGACCCCACGCAGCCGGAGCTCGCGGCTGTTCTGGTCAAGTACCGGCCCTTCTACACGGACGTGATGGTGGAGGTCCCGCCGGGCTCGTTCCACGAGCTCGACATCGAAGACGCACCGACCGTCCCGCAGATCCCGTCGGTGGCCCCGGTCACCCTCGCGCGGCCTGCGGTCGCGCCCGCCATCGACTCCGAGGCCGAGCTCCCGGAGCTGGAGCCGCTTCCCGAGCTCGAACCACTTCAGGAGTTGGAGCCGCTTTCCGAAGCCGCGACGCACCAGCACCCGGCCTTCGCGCCGTCCGCAGCGGAGGAGTTCACGCAGCCTGCCGGCCTCCAGGTTCCGCAGCAGCCGATCGAGCACCTGCAGGAGGCACACGAGCCGCAACCCACCCAGGAGGTCAGCCCCGCGGAGGTCCAGGCGGCGATCGTCAACGCCGCGTCGATGGGCGAGCCGAGCGCTGCCCCCGAGGTCTCGGCGACGCCGCGCTCGAGCAAGCGGCCCCTCGTGCTCGCGCTCGGGGGGGTGACGTTGCTCGCCCTCGCCGTCGCGGCCACCTTCGCGCTGCG
>VFKJ01000487.1 GCA_009885595.1 Myxococcales bacterium
CCGCTCCCCCTTCGGCTTCGATCGCTACCGCCCGCACCAGCAAGCCGCCTGCGAAGCCGCCGCGGCCGGTGAAGACGTGCTGCTGGTGATGCCCACCGGCGCGGGAAAATCGCTCTGCTATCAACTCCCCGGCCTCGCCCGCGGAGGCACCACGCTCGTCGTCAGCCCGCTGATCGCCCTGATGGAAGATCAAGTCGCCGGCCTGCAAGCCAAGGGACTGCGCGCCGAGCGAATCCACTCCGGCCGGGGCCGGCTCGAGTCACGCCGCGTCTGCAACGAGTACCTCGCGGGCAACCTCGACTACCTCTTCATCGCCCCCGAGCGCCTGGGCGTGCCGAACTTCCCCGAGCTGCTCGCGCGCCGCCTGCCCACCCTCATCGCCATCGACGAAGCGCACTGTATTTCCCAGTGGGGCCACGACTTCCGCCCCGACTACCGCCTGCTCGGCCAGCGCCTGCCGATGCTCCGCCCCGCGCCGGTGATGGCGCTCACCGCCACCGCCACCCCGATCGTCCAGCAGGACATCGTCAAGCAGCTCGGCCTGCGCTCCTCGGCCAAGCAGCTCATTCACGGCTTCCGCCGCGACAACCTCGCGATCGAAGTGCTCGAGGTCACGCCGCGCCAGCGCGTCGACCGCGCGTTCGAGTGGCTGAGCGAGCCTGGCCGGGTGCCGGCGATCGTCTACGCGCCCACGCGCAAGGCCGCCGAAGCCGCCGCGCAAGCCTTGGGAGAAACGCTGCGCGCCGCGCCGTACCACGCGGGGCTCGCCCCCGAGGTGCGCTCCACCACGCAGACCGACTTCCTCTCCGGCAAGCTCGACGTGGTGGTCGCCACCATCGCGTTCGGCATGGGGGTGGACAAAGCCAACGTGCGCACGGTGTTGCACCTCGCGCTCCCGGGCAGCGTCGAGGCCTACTACCAGGAGATCGGCCGCGCCGGCCGCGACGGGCTCCCCTCGCGCGCGGTGCTGATGCACCACTTCGTCGATCGCAAGACGCACGAGTTCTTCCTCGGGCGCGACTACCCCGACGCGGCGGTGCTCGGGAAGATCGCCAAGGCGCTCACCACCACACCGCAAGACGCGGAGACCGTCCGACGCCGTTCGCGGGTGAAGCTCGACGACTTCGAGACCGCGCTGGAGAAGCTGTGGATCCACGGCGGGGTGAACGGCGTCACCGAAGACCAGCTCACCGTCGGGCACGATGCCTGGGCCGGGCCCTACGCCGAGCAGCGGCGCCTGCGGGAAGAGCAGCTGGCGCTGGTGGCGCGGTTCGCCGAGAGCCACGCCTGCCGCATGGTGTCGCTGGTGAAGCACTTCGGAGATCAAGCCGACTCCGGGAAGCCCTGCGGGGTCTGCGACATCTGCGCGCCCACCAGGTGCATCGGCGCCCGCTTCGAAGCGCCCGACGCTGACGAGCTGACCATCATCTCCGAGGTGATGGCGCGGCTGCGCACCTACCCCGGTCAGTCGAGCGGCCGCCTGTGCCGGGAGATCCTCGGGGACGCGCCCGAGGCCCGGCCGCGGTTCGAGCGGCTGGTGGCGGGGCTGGTGCGCTCTGGGCAGCTGCGGGTGGAAGACGCCATCTTCGAGAAGGACGGCAAGAAGATCCCCTACCACCGGCTCTACCCGCTCGGCCGCGCGACGCTCGAAGGCGTGATGCTGCCGATGAAGAGCGCACCGGTGAAGGCGAAGAAGGGTGGGCCCGCCAAGCGCACCCGGCGCCGCGGCTCGAAGCGCGAGGGCCGCCAGCCGGCGGTTGAATTGCCGCAGTCCGGCGCCTCCGCGGGCCTGGTGGAGAAGCTGCGCGCCTGGCGGCTGGAAGAAGCGCGGCGCAGGCGGGTTCCGGCCTTCCGTGTGCTCACCAATCGCGCGCTGGTCGCCGTGGCCGAAGCGCGGCCCTCGAGCACCGAAGCCCTGCGCGGCGTCGCAGGGGTCGGGCCCAAGGTGGTGAAGGACTTCGGCCCGTCGCTCGTCGCGCTCTGCCGCTGACCTGCTGCTTCCGTGTCGTGAAGGACTCTCTCGAGAGGAGCAGTCACTTCACGGCGTGCGCAGCAGGGTGAAGTTCTCGTTGATGGAGCCGCTGGCCGCCAGCGTCACGTTGCGCGTCACGCTCTGGTAGCCGGTCTTCGACGCGGTCACTTCCCACGTGCCCGCCGGCAGCGTGTTGTTGAACGTGTACGTGCCGGTCGTCGCCGCGGTGGTCGCGCTGAACAGGCCGCGGTTGATGGTGATGGCCACGCCGGCCAGCGGCGCGTTGCCGGCCGAGCCGTCGTAGGCGCTGCCAGAGAGGTTGCCCGCGCCGGGGTTGGCGCCGACGTACACCACGAAGTGCGAGGCGGCCCTGGTGATGGCCCCGCGGGTGTCGCGGTTCACCACGTGGAACACCCAGATGCCGTCCGGCGTGTTCGACAACAGCACCTGCTTGTTCGAGGTGAAGTTGTTCTGGTTCGGCGGGGGGACGGTGTCCGCGAAGCGGTCGAGCACGAAGTAGTAGCCGGTGTAGTTCGCGTCGGCCTGCGGGTTGGTCCAGTTGAAGTAGAGCGCGTCGGTGCCGCCCCAGGTGCGCTGCGAGGGGTGGCTGGGCGAGGCGATGGTGGGCGGCGTGGTGTTGAGCTGCACCGTCTGCGTCGCCTTCACCGTGCCCACGTTGAACGCCGAGTCGACCGACACCAGGTGCAGGTAGTTCGCGCCGGCCGTGAGCTGCGCCGCCGGAAGGGTGAGGCTCTCGGTGGTGATCAGCGTGCCGTTGCCCGCCGCGTTGCTGGGCAGCGTGTTCGGGGTGGTGGACAGCTTGTAGTAGTAGCCGACGAGCGTGGGGAACGGCTTGCTCCACGCCAGCGACCAGTCGCCCAGGCCGTCGTTGTACCAACGCCCTTGCTCCGGGTGCGTACCGGAGACGAGGTCGAGCGGAGGCATCGGGGTCGTGCGGCTGTTGCCCACGATGGTGCCCGAAAAGAAGTTGTTGGTGACGCCGCGGAGCAGCTTCACCCGCCCGTTGCCGCCGGTGGGGCTGGTGCCCGCGCCCGAGGTCTGAATGACGCCGGTGCCGGCGATCTCGTTGGCCGCGATCAGCACGCCGCCGCCCGAGGCGCCCGTGCCCGTGGAGTTCGCGGTGATCTGCCCGTTGACCGTCACCGTGTTGGCGATCAGCTGCACCAGGCCGCCGCCCTTGGTGGTGGTCGACCACAACGAGCCCTTGCTGATGGAGAGGTCGTCGTCACGGTCGTACACCGGGCCCGCGGGGGCCGCCGCCGTCGTGCACGAGTACGTGCTTCCGTAATACGAGCAAAAGGCGCTGTGCGACTGGCTGGCGACGGCGCCGCCCGAGGTGCCGTAACTGGAGCCGGGGACTGCACTGGTGCGCAGCGGGCAGTTCGTGCTGTTCGCGATGTAACAAGTCGAAGCTGAGCCCATGCCGCGGGTGTCGTCACCGAGGTCGTTGGCGTTGATGTTGGTGTTCGCGTCGACGGTCACCGTGCGCGCGCGGATCTTCAGCACCCCGGTGGGGCCCA
>VFKJ01000172.1 GCA_009885595.1 Myxococcales bacterium
CAGAACGGCCGCGAGTACGAGGTGGTCGCGCCCTGCGCCCGCGCCACCCTGCAGCGCCGCGCTTCCAGCTTCAACGCCGCCCGGCTGCCCGCCGTCCAGGCCAATGGCACTTTCGACTCGTACAAGCCGTCGAACGCAGAGCAGGCCCGCGCGGTCCAGGTGGTCAAGGAGTTCGCCTTCCGTTGGCCGCAGCTGCGTGGCTTCGTGCTCAGCGGCCCGGTGGGCACCGGCAAGACGCACCTGCTGTGCGCGACCCTCAAGCACCTGGCGATCGAGCTGGGCGTGAAGGTCTCCTACGTCGAGATCAGCCTGCTCTACTCGCAGATTCGCCGCGGCTTTCAGGACGGGAAGTCAGGCGGAGAGATCATCGGCCCGCTCTCGCAGGTCGACGTGCTGGCGATCGACGAGCTGGGCAAGGGCCGCGGCAGCCAGTTCGAGCTGGAGACGCTCGATGAGCTGATCGCCCGCCGCTACAACGCCGGCAAGGTGACGCTGTTCGCCACCAACTACTCGCTCAAGTCGCCCGAGGAGCGCGCCCAGCGCGGCTACTTCGGCACCGAGACGGCGCTGGAGGCCGGCAAGGACTCGAAGCTGCTGTGCGATCGCGTGGGCGACCGCATCTACAGCCGGCTCTGCGAGATGTGCGACTTCGTGGAGTTCCCCGCGGCCACGGCCGACATGCGGCGCAACCCCCAGGCCCCCGGCCGCAAGCGGCCCTGACGCTTACTGCGCGCCCCCGCAGATCCAGTCCTTGATCTGCTTCTGCTCCTCAGCGGTGAGCGTGATTGACGGATCATTCGGCATCTTGCCGTAGACGTTCTCGCCCTTGGGGCCGGTGCGGCCCGAGGTCGCCCCGCCCAGCACCTTGAGCCACAGCGCGCTGTTCGCCAGTGACTGGGCGTCGACCACCGCCAGGCTCGCCGCCATTCCCGCGTAGAGCGACTTCTTCCCCACGATCGCGCCCGTCTTCGCCGCGGTCGAGTAGTCGCCGTAGGAGTAGTTCGCGACGTGGCACGTCCCGCACCTGGCCTGGAAGAGCGGCTGGATGTCGGTGGCCAGGCTGACGGCCGGAGGGCTGGCGTCGCAGGTGAGATCGGGATCGGAAGGGACCGGAGGACCACAAGAGACCAGCGCACCGGCGAGGCAGCTTCCGAGAAACAGCTTCTTCATGAGTGCCTGGGACCATACCGAGTTCCGGCTGCGCGGCGACCCGGTCTGGGCGCACCCCGTAGTAGATCGGCGCGATGCGATGGCGAGTGCTGGCCCCGGTGCTGGGGCTGATCCTTCTGGGCGCGTTGGTGTTCTCCCTGTGGCCCACCTCGGCGCCGCCGCTCCCCCCGCCAGATCCGAGGCCGCCTGTCCCCGTCGCGGTGGTGGCCGCGCCCGCGCCCAGCGCGCGCCCAGAGGCCGCCCCGGTGACGGCCCCGCCCGCGATCGCCCCCGTGGTCGCCGCCCCGCCGCCGGTCGCTCCCGCCGCCGCAGCGGAGAGGCAGCTCGATCCCGAGCCGGACTGGGAGCACCTCAGGGCGCTGGGCCTGACCGAAGCAGACCTCGAACCGCTCGACGGCGGTCCGTTGTTCGCGATCACGAAGGACGGCATCAAGGCGGCGGTGAACGAGGGGCTGCCGGAGATCCGCGAGTGCTACGAGGGCTGGCTGCAGCAGAACCCCGCGCTGTCCGGGAAGATGAAGGTGCAGTTCGTCATCGTGGAAATTCCCGGGCGCGACCGGGCCAAGGTGCAGCGCGTCGAGATCGCCGACGGCGGCCTGGGCCACATCGCCATGGAAGGCTGCGTGCGCAACGTCTTCAAGAACATGCGCTTCGAGGCCCCCAGGGGTGGCGAGACGAAGGTCACCTACCCGCTCGCGTTCGAGACCACGCCCTGAGTTTCTGGTCGCTTCGCCTTGGCCCAGCTCTCCGCTGCGCTGCGATGCTGGCTGGCCTGACGTTCCGTCAGGCCGGCTCCGCTCCGCCCGAATGACGACGCCCCGCTCCGTTGCAGGGAGCGAGGCGTCGGGTGAAGCGAACGACGTGAGTTGGGCTTACATGTCCATGTCGTCGCCGCCGCCGTAGTCCGGCGAGCCGCCGCCCTTGCCCTTGCCCTTCTTCTTGGGCTTGTCGGCCACCATCGCCTCGGTGGTCAGCAGCAGCGAGGCCACCGACGCCGCGTTCTGCAGCGCGCAGCGGGTCACCTTCGCGGGGTCGATCACGCCGGCCGCGAGCAGGTCCTCGTACTTCTCGGTGCGGGCGTTGAAGCCGAAGCCGCCCTTGCCGCCCTCACGCACCTTGTCGATCACCACCGCGCCTTCGTGGCCCGCGTTCTGCGCGATCTTCCACAGCGGCATGGTGATGGCGCGCTTGACGATCTCCACGCCGAAGTCGAGCTCACCGCCCAGCTTGAGCGCCTCGAGCGCAGGGAGCGCGCGGAGGTACGCCACGCCGCCGCCAGGCACGATGCCCTCTTCCACGGCCGCCCGGGTGGCGTGCATCGCGTCTTCCACGCGCGCCTTCTTCTCCTTGAGCTCGGTCTCGGTCGCCGCGCCCACGTGGATCACCGCCACGCCACCGACCATCTTCGCCAGCCGCTCCTGGAGCTTCTCCTTGTCGTAGTCCGAGGTGGTCTCCTCGATCTGCGCCCGCATCTGCTTGATGCGCGCCTCGATTTCGGGCTTCTTGCCCGCGCCGTCGACGATGGTGGTGTTGTCCTTGTCGATGGTGATCTTCTTCGCGCGACCGAGGTCGGTCAGCTGCAGGGTCTCGAACTTGATGCCGAGATCCTCGCTCACCACCGTCGCGCCGGTCAGGGTCGCGAGGTCCTTGAGCATGTCCTTGCGGCGATCGCCGAAGCCCGGCGCCTTCACCGCGGCGATGTTCAGCACGCCGCGCAGCTTGTTCACCACCAGGGTGGCCAGCGCCTCGCCCTCGATCTCCTCCGCGATGATCAGCATCGGCTTGCCGGCGCGCGCGACCTGCTCGAGCAGCGGAATGAGGTCGGCCATCGCCGAGACCTTCTTCTCCGAGATCAGGATGTACGGATCTTCGAGCTCGACCAGCATGCGCTCGCGGTTGGTGACGAAGTACGGCGAGACGTAGCCGCGGTCGAACTGCATGCCCTCGACCGTCTCGAGCGTCGTGTCGAGGCCCTTGGCCTCTTCAACCGTGATCACGCCATCCTTGCCGACCTTTTCCATCGCCTCGGCGATCAGATTCC
>VFKJ01000309.1 GCA_009885595.1 Myxococcales bacterium
CCTCGTGGCAGCCGCCGGCGCTGGTCGCGCAGGGCCTGCCCGCGCCCCGGCTCGACGTCAGGGGCATGGCCGCGGGCGCCGCAGCCCTGCATGAGATGCCCGAGGCCTGCGCGGACCTGGACGACGAGTCGCCGCGCGAAGAAGAGCGGGAGATGGTCAAGGAGCGCGCAGCCCCGGCCCGCCGCTCGATGCCGCCGCCCGCGCCGATGGCGCTGGCCGCGCCGGCCTCGATGGCGCTGGGTTCGCCCGGCGGGTTCGGCGGCGCGATGAAGTCGAAGAAGGCCGCGCGCGCGCGCGACGAGGGTGACGGGAGCGTCGAGCTCCAGGCCCTGCCCCAGGCCCTCGAGGTGGTGCTCTACGCCTCGCTGCGGTTGCCCGGCCCCGGCAGCACCACCCGCGGCGCGCTCTCGCCCGTCGATCGCCGGCAGGCCTTCAAGGAGAGCCTGGAGCGCTTGAACCTGGTGGCGCCCTTCGACGTGCTCGCGGTGGTGGAGCGCGCCGAGTCGCAGGGCCAGGAGATTTTTGCGACGCGCGCCCCGGACGGCAGCGCCGACGTGCGCAGCGAGGCCGGCTGGTACGACTACGTCTACGGCACCGACGCCGCGGTCGACGTGCCCAGCGACGGCACCTTCCACTCCGTGCCCGTCAACACCCGCACCGCTACCAGCGACGTGCTCTACGTGGTGGTGCCGCGCGAGGACCCGCAGGTCTATCGCCAGGCGCAGGTGCGAAATCCGCTCGCCTCGCCGCTGCTGCCAGGCCCCGTGGAGGTGTCGGTGGGCGGTGAGTACGTGCTCACCACCACGCTGCCCTCGGTGGCGCCGGGCGGAGACTTCAAGCTGTCGTTGGGCGTGGAGCAGGGCATCAAGGTCGCCCGCAACGCCCGCTACCTGGAGCAGCGCAGCGGCGACAAGGTGGTCGCCACCAACGAGCTCATTCACGAGCTCGACATCGAGGTGGTGAACAACCTCGAGCGCGACGCGAAGTGTGAGGTGCGTGAGCGCGTGCCGCAGCCCGCCCCCGAGGCCGAGGTGGTGGTGGAAGAGGCCGGCGTCAAGCCCCCGTGGGAGGTCTACAAACAGGAAGAACGCGGGCAGCTGCTCGAAGGAGGGCGGCGCTGGTCGTTCACCGTGAAGCCCGGCGCCACCCAGAAGCTCGCCGCGCAGTACCGGGTGAAGCTCTACGCCAACAACGAGCTCGTCGGCGGCAATCGGCGGGAGGCCTGATCATGTCCACCAACGAACTGTTCCCGAAGAGCGCCTTGCCGTTCGCCGCCCCCGTCACCCAGGTCACCCTGCTGGAGGACCGCGCCCAGGTGCGCCGCGTCGGCACGCTGGACTTGCCCGCAGGTCAGCACACGGTGCTGGTGCCCGACGTCGCTCCGGTGCTGCAGGACCTGTCGCTGCGTGCCTCGGGTACCGGCGACGTCAAGGTCAGCGACGTGCGCGCGCGCCGCGCGATGAAGGTCGCGCCGCACGAGAAGCCCGAGCAGGTGCAGGCGCTCGAGCTCGACATCGAGAAGCTCAGCGAGCGCTGGCGAAGGCTGTCCGAAGATCGCGAGCTCACCGAGCAGCGCCGCGCCCGCCTCGAGCAGGTGCTGGAGCGCGGCTTCACCGAGCTGCCCGAGGACGTCTCGTGGGGGCAGCCGCAGAACCAGTGGAAGGACACCCTCGAGGGCCTCTTCGAGAAGCTGCGCGCGCTGCGCACCCGGGTGCTGGAGCTGAGCACGCAGCTGCGCGACCTCACGCAGGAGCGCGAGCAGTTGGTGGTGCAGCGCCAGGCGTTCGATCGCCCCGACGCCCGCTTCGTCACCTGGCTCGAGGCCGACGTCATCGTGCCCGCCGCCGGGAAGGTCGAGCTGACCTTCGAGTACACCGTGCCCAACGCGCTGTGGCGGCCGCTCCACTCGGCGCGCCTGGCCGACGGCCGCTTCGAGTTCGAGAGCCGCGCCTCGGTCTGGCAGAACACCGGGGAGGACTGGAACGGCGTGCGCCTGGTGTTCTCCACTGCGCGCGCTTCGTTGGGCATCGAGCCGCCGCTGCTCTCGGACGATCTCCTCACCGCGCAGAAGAAGAACGAGAAGCTGGTGGTGCAGGCGCGCGAGGTGGTGGTGCAAAAGGCCAAGGTCAGCCAGGGGCCCTCGGGCGCGGCGCCGCCCAAGACGGTGGAGCTGCCGGGCGTCGACGACGGCGGAGAGATCCGCACCCTCGAAGCGCAGGGCCCGTGCACCATTCCTTCCGACGGCCGGCCGAACACCGTGCCGCTCTTCCGCTTCACCGCCACCCCGAAGCGCAAGCTGGTGGCGTACCCCGAGCTCGAGCTGCGGGTGTTCCTCACCTCGGTGCAGAAGAACGAAGCGAAGTTCCCCATCCTCGCGGGGCCGGTGGAGCTGCTGCTGCAGAACGGCTTCGTCGGTTGGACGAAGGTGCTCTTCGTCGCGCCCGGCGAGGAGTTCCGGCTCTCCTTCGGCCCCGACGCCACCCTGCGGCTGTCGCGCGCGGAGCGGGAGAAGGTCGCCGACGCCACCTCCACCGACTGGAAGACGCTCAGCAAGACGGTGTGGCTCTATCTCTCGAGCCTGGGCGATGAGGCGAAGACGGTCGAGCTGATCGAGCGCATGCCCGTCTCGGAGATCGAGCAGGTGAAGGTGTCGCTCGCCGCCAAGCGGACCACGCCCAAGCCGAAGGTCGACGAGCACGGCTTCGCCACCTGGGTCGTCGAGCTCGCCCCCCGCGCGCAGAGCCAGGTGACCTTCGCGTACGAGCTCTCCACCGCCCCGGGAGTTCAGGGCCTGGGCTGACGTTCACTTTTGAAACGTTGCAGTGCAGCCGTGAAATGCGGGTGTGCCTCTGAACGCCGGAAGTGCCGCGATCACTCAGACCTGAGTCGGGCACGACGATTGCTCGAGTTGACTGAGCATTCGTCGTCTCGTGGTTCTCCCCCCGGAATCAGGTGGCACCCATGCCAATGACCATCACGCCGTCGAAGACGCCGAAGGGCAAGCCGTACCTCCGCATGATGTCGTCGGGCGACGTCAGCGCCGCCGACGGGGAAGGGCTGACGAAGACCATCGCGCCGGGTTCGCCTCTCGCGAACATGGCCATCCTCGGGCTGGTGGCGGACGGCGCGAAGTTCTCGCCGGACGGGCGGCACGCGTTCACCCGCACCGGCGCGATGGACGAGGGCCAGGCGCCGGTGGCCGTGGTGGTGAACAGCGCGCCGCTGCGGGTGATGCTCACCTTCGTCATCCGCATCTCCGGCGCGGCGACCCGCTTCTTCAACAGCGAGACCGACGCGCTGGCCTGGCTCGACGAGAAGCTCGAAGGCGCTTGAAGCGTAAACTGCCAGTTCTCAGTGGAGCGGTGCTGCACCACTGATCAACCCTGCCGACGGTGCAATTCCGGGCACCTGGCGGGGGCGTGCAAAGAAGCTGATCGGGCATGAGGCTGGCAGTTGGGCCGCTCGCCATGCGCCCTCTTCAGCTCGCCGTCCTCGTCGTGAGCCTCTCTTCCTGCGGTGTCTCGATGCTCGAGCTCTCCGACCAGGAGCGCGGGGAGCTGAGTTCGGTCAAGGCCAAGGGTGAAGAGCCGCCGCCCACCACCGACGCCGGCACCCCGGCTCCGGGTGTGGATGCGGGCACGCCGCCCGGGGAGGTGCTCGACGCGGGAACGCCTCCGGTCGACGCCGGTGTCCCCGCCGAATGCGAGAGCGTGGAGACCAGCACCTGCGTCACCAGCTGCGGCAGCACCGGCCGGAAGACCTGCAACGACGGGGACTGGGGCGCGTGCGTTCCTCCGGGGGAGCGCTGCGACAACGGCGCCGATGACGACTGCGATGGCCGGGTCGATCACCACGATCCCGAGTGCACGCCCGTCGTCCACACCTGCGAGAGCGAGGAAGGCGGGGGCTGCAATGGAGACCTCGGCTACGGCGATCACTGCAGCGCGGCGGACAACCAGAACGGCTGCAGCGCGTCCCGCTTCCACGCGTGGTGCAACCGCAGAAACCCCGAGTTCCCGAACGTCTGGGACAACTGGGTGCACGACTGGGTCTCCACGCGCTGCGACGGCGTCACCGACGAGACCGGCACGCAGTACAGCACCTGGTTCTGCGTCTCGTCGTCGAACGATCGCTTCGAGTGCACCACGCCGCTGGTGTTGGTGTTCGACTCCGCGCCGGTGAAGTTCGAGAGCACCACCCGGGCGTTCTCCTTCGCGCCGGGCCGGCCCGTGCAGAGCGACTGGCCCGCCGCGGTGACGCCGTGGCTGGCGCGCGACGTCAACGGCAACGGCCGCATCGATGATGGGAGCGAGCTGTTCGGCTCGAACACGCAGACGCCGGGCGGGGTGGCGAAGCACGGGTTCGAGGCGCTCGCGGTGCTCGACGAGAACGGTGACGACGTGGTGGACGCGAAGGACCCGCAGTTCGCGAGCCTGTTGGTGTGGCGCGATGCGAACGGAGATCGCGCCTCGCAGCCCGGAGAGCTCACCTCGCTGACCGCCGAGCGGGTGCAGTCACTCTCGCTCTCCTTCACCAACCAGCCGCGGTGCGACTCGCGCGGCAACTGCGAGCGCGAGCGCTCGAGCTTCAGCTTCGGGGGGGGGCGGCAGGGCTCGCTGGTCGACGTCTACCTGCGGGTGGTCTCGAGCCAGGTCAGCCGCCGTTGAGCAGCGGTTGATGAGCGCGTGAACTCTCAACTGCTTCATCGCCCATCCTCGTTGTCGGCCCCAAGCGCGGCCAAGCCACAACAGCCTATTCATCCCGCGGCAAGACGCCTGCGGGACAGGGCGTCGACGCCGCGCGGCCACCGCGCGAGCGCGAGGAGGATGGGCTTCACGCGCTACCACGGCACCGCGTGGAAGACGCCGGTGGTGGTGGCCGCGAGCGTGGGCCGCGTGGACAGCAACCCCACCATGCAGCAGGTGTGGCTGGCGAGCTACGGCACGGCGTAGAAGGTGCTGGTGAAGCGGTTGGTGGCGCTGGTGCCTCCGCG
>VFKJ01000120.1 GCA_009885595.1 Myxococcales bacterium
GACGCGGTGGAGTCGCTGGCGGCCAGCCGGCGCGCCGGGCTCATCGACTGATCAGCGCGGTCCGAGCTGGAGGATCGCCGACATCAAGGCGGTGTTTCCGTCGACGACGGTCGTCTCGAGGCGCTCGAACCGCGTCTCCAGATGCGCGAAGCGCGTCTCCAGGCGCTCGAAGCGCGTGTCCATGTCCTCGCGGAGTTCGTTCACCTCGCCCCGGAGATCGCTCAGGTCTTCGGCGATCCCGGCGACCTGCGTCGTCAGGAGCTGGACGTCGGTCCTCAGCAGGTCGACCGTGGCTTTCATGCTCTCGAGCTCCTCTTTCGTCGCGTACTGCTCTGCCGCCGGCATCCTCGCCTCCGAGTGTAGTGGTTTGCATCGTGCGCTGCCCAGTGCAGGGCCGGGGCCAGCCTGCTCTCCCGCGGAGGTCGTGCTGCACCGTCCACCGCCACGGAGCGGCACGTGGACTCCAGTCCTCGCTCTCGGAAACTGAGCGCTCCTCGGTGGGAGAAGCTCGAGGCGCGACAGGCACCCCGAGGCGCTGACAGAATGAGCACGAGTGTTGCGCGCGCTGTGGATCCTCTTGCTCTTGAACATCACCGCGCTGGGCGTGTGGCTCGCCTCCTCGCTGGTGGCGTTCGCGGGCGGCCCCGCTGCGCTGGCGTCGTTCTGCGGGGTGTTGCTCTTCCCGGTGCTTCCGCTCTGGTGGGAGAAGCGCGCGACCGATGCCTTCTACGCGCAGCTGCGGCGCTCGACCCGGCTGCTCCCGAAGAAGCGCCTGCTCACCGGGTGGACGCGCTTCGCCCTGCGCACGGTGTTCTTGAACCTGGTGTTCCTGGTCGCGCTCATCGCCCTCTGGCCCAAGGTGGTGTTCGCCGCGCTCGCCACCCGAGGTGATTGGTTCCTGGGTGACTCGCAGGCGCCGTGGGCGCAGCGGGGGCGCACGGTGCTGCTGGGCGCCGCCTCGGGTCTCGAGTGGGTGCACACCGCCGCGCACGACAACCCCAACCGCAAGCCTGAAGATGATCAGCCGGTGCCCGACACCGTGCAGCCGGTGGTCGCGGTGGTGACGCCGTTCGGCAGCGGTCAACGCTGGCGCCCCAGAGACCAGCCGCTCGAGCCCACGCCTGAAGAGCCGCCGCAGAATCCGGAACAGCCGCCGCCGCCCGAGAAGGTCCCCGCGTGGACGGTGGGCTCCACCAACTGGCCGTGGGCGCGCACGGTGCACCCGGTCGTCGCGGGCATGAGCGCGTCCGACGAGACCAGCCCGGAGAGCGTCGCCCGCTACATCAGCGCCCGGGTGACGGATCCCTTCGAGCGGGTGAAGGCGCTGCACGACTGGGTGGTCACCCGGCTGCGCTACGACTCCGCGTCCATCACCGGCGTCCGCAAGCGGCAGGACGCGCAGTCCGTCTTCCTCAACCGGCTGGGTGTCTGTGAAGGCTACGCGCGGCTGCTGGTGGAGCTGGGGAAGACCTCAGGCGATCGCTTCGTGTACGTCACCGGCGAAGTGCGCGAGGAGCACGGCGAGCTGGCGCCGGTCGGTCACGCCTGGAACGCGGTGGAGGTGAAGGGCGCCTGGTACCTGCTCGACGCCACCTGGGACGATCCGATCATGGCCGACGGCTCCGACGCGTACCGCACCGACTATCTCTTCATTCCCGCCGACCTCGCCGCGCTCAACCACTTCCCCGATGAGCCGCGCTGGCAGCTCAAGCCCCAGGCGCTCAGCCGCGCCGAGTTCCTCCGGCAGCCGCTGGCGACCCCGGGCCTGGCGCGGGAGCACCTCGAGCTCGAGTCCCCCTCGCGCGCCGTGGTGCAGGTCGACGACGTCTTCGAGCTGGCGCTCAAGAACCCCGCGCGGGTGTTCGTGATGGTGCAGGTGATGCCCGAGCAGACGAAGTGTGGGCCCAGTGACGCCGCGCAGCTGGCGCTCTCCTGCCCGGTGACGCCGCAGTCGCGCGAGGCGCTGGTGTTCGTCAATGCCGAGCGCGACGGCGTGTACGACTCGGTGGCGAGCTTCAAGGTCGAGCGGCGCTGACTTCGACTGACGTGCAGGTTGTTTCCCGCGGCTGAGCACGGCCTTGCACACCCCGCCCGCATCGACGCTCGGTCGTGGGCGCGGCACAAACCCTGCTAGGCATCGCCACCTCACTGCCCGGGAGCGCGCATGCACCGTCGGTCATTCCTCAAGTCCACGGTGGTCGGGGCCAGCGCGGTGGGCGCGGGCAGCTGCGCGCATCTTGGCAGCACGCTCACCTCTGCCGGCGCGGACGTGGTGGCGATGGTGGACGAGCTGAGGGCGAAGCTCGACTTCATCGGCACCCCCGCCGCGATGCCAGAGCTGGCCGGGGCGCCGCTGGGCCAGGCCGCCGAGCAGCACCACCAGCTCTTCCGGGAGAGCGTTCAGACGCTGGTGCTCGCCGGAAGCTTTCACGGGATGTCAGAAGACGTGCGCGCGCACCCCGCGGTGCAGAAGTTGATGGGCGAGAAGCTGGCGATGATGAACGCGACCGCGCTGCAGATGAACCAGGTCGCCGTCAACACCACGGCCGACGAGCGCCGCGAGCTGACCAGGACCTTGAAGGAAGATCCCGCGGTCCTGGGCGAGGCCGCCCAGCGCCTGGACCAGGAGGCCGCCCGGCTGGGGTTGTCGGGGGAACTTCGCCTGCGGCTGCGCGCGCTTTTTGCCCAGGTCGGGACCCGCATGAAGCAGTCGAGCTCCCTCGCCATCGAGGAGTACTCGCACAAGGTCGCGCGCATCGAGGCGCGCATGGCAGAGCCCCGCGCCTTCGAGCGCGAGTACATCGCCCGGCTGGGGGAACAGGCCTTCTGGGACCTCCAGGCCCGCCAGGAAGGGTACGCCGCGGCGTGGGCGGACCCGGTCGTGATTCCTGCGCCCGTCAGGCCTCCTCCTCTGCCCGTCGAGAGCCTCGACGACGGTCGCGGGGTCACCGGTGGGCGCATGAAGCGCCCCTCTCCGAAGCCGATTGACCCGAACGCCGGCTCGGTGGCCTTCCCGGTCGGCATGTCGATGCTCGGCCTCGGGGTGGTGGGCACCTTCGGGGGGATCCTGCTGGTGTCCTCCCTGGGCATCGCCGGCGCCTTCGTCATCACCGCCGGCGCGCTGCTCTTCATCGCCGGGCTGATCGTCGCCATCATCGGGGCCAACCGCCAGGCACGCGCCCAGCGCGCGCGGTCGAGTCCATGACCCCGGTGGCGGTGACCGGCCTGGGCGTGGTGACCGCCTTCGGCGTCGGCACGCCGGCGCTGCGCCAGGCCCTGCTGGAAGGGCGCGGCGGGTTGGCGCCCATTCGTCACTTCGACACCGCGCGCTATCCCTCCCATCTGGCGGGCACCGTGCCCGGCTTCGACACCGGGCCCTC
>VFKJ01000049.1 GCA_009885595.1 Myxococcales bacterium
CTCGGTGGTGAAGATCCTCACCGAGGCGGGGATCAAGTTCGCCGCCCTGGGCAAAGAGGAGACGTGCAACGGCGAGGTCGCCCGCCGCGGCGGCAACGAGTACCTCTACCAGACGATCGCCAAGGCCAACGTCGAGTCGTGGAACGCCAAGGGCGTGAAGTCGATCGTCACCCAGTGCCCGCACTGCTTCAACACCATCAAGAACGAGTACTCGGAGTTCGGCGGCAACTTCACCGTCATCTCCCACACCGAGCTCATCAACAAGCTGCTGCAGGAGAAGCGCATCAAGGTGAGCAAGGTGATGAACGAGCGCATCACCTTCCACGACCCCTGCTACCTGGGGCGGCACAACGGCATCTACGAGGCCCCCCGCGAGGTGCTCAAGGCGATCCCCGGGCTCGAGGTGGTGGAGATGCAGCGCAGCAAGCGCGAGTCGTTCTGCTGCGGCGCCGGTGGGGCCCGCATGTGGATGGAGGAGCACGAGGGCACGCGCATCAACCACAACCGCGCCAACGAAGCGGCGCTCACGCTGGCGCACGCGAAGGATCCGCACGTCCCCTACCCGTCCGCCACGGACCTGACCAACCCGGGCCAGGTGGGCAACTACACCGGCGAGGCCGAGGGAACCGTCGCGGTCGCCTGTCCGTTCTGTCACACGATGATCAAGGACGGCATGGCGGACACCCACCGCGAGCACGTGAAGGTGCGCGACGTCGCCGAGCTGGTGGCTGACTCGATGGAGACCAAGGCCCAGGCATGACGCTGTTGAAGGTGGGTCAGCTCGCTCCAGACTTCGACGCGGTGGACTGCCGCGGTGAGCGGGTCACGCTCTCCGAGTACCGGGGGAAGAGGAAGGTGGTGCTGTTCTTCTTTCCCCGCGCGTTCACTCCCGCGTGCACGCTCGAGGTGCGCAACTTTCGCGACAACCACGCGCGCATCACCGAGGCCGGCGCGGAGTTGATCGGCGTGTCCGTCGATCGCGCGGAGAAGAACTGCAAGTTCGCCGAGGCCGAGGGGCTGCAGTTCAGGCTCATCGGTGACGAGAGCCGGGTGATCAGCGAGCTGTACGGCGTGGTGTGGCCGGTGCTGCGCATCGATCGCCGCGCCACGTTCGTGATCGACGAGCAGGGCGTGATCGTCGAAGTGATTCACCACGAGGTGCAGGTGTACCGGCACCTCGAAGACGTGCTCGAGCGCATCGGCGCGGTGAAGGCCTGACTTCAACCTCTCCCTGCGAACAGCGGGGAGAGGTCGGCGCCCAGCGCCGGGTGAGGGGCTTGCTTCGGTTATTCGGCCCCTCACCCCGGTCAGCGAAGTCCCAGCCGCTGCTTGACGGCGTCCAGCTCGCGCCGCACCTCGTCGCGCTGGTCGAGGATCACCAGCATCTCCTTGTGCAGCTGC
>VFKJ01000795.1 GCA_009885595.1 Myxococcales bacterium
CGAGCGAGTGGCTGCTGGTCACCACGGGAGGGCTCTACAAGGCGACGGCCCTCGCAGGTCCCTGGGCGCGGCGCAGCGCCCTCAACACGCCGCTGTTCGCGACGCCGGTGACCCGCTTCGTCGCGGCGCCCGCGCAGCAGAAGCTGTTCGGTGCCGGGAGCACGGGCGGCCTGTTCGAGTCGAGCGACGTGGGCGCCACCTGGACCGCGAGCGCGCTGCGCGGCACGGTGGAGGCGATCGCCGCGCAAGGGGCGTTCGTGCTGGTGTCGACCTCGATGGATGGCCAGCAGCGCAGCGACAACTACGGCAACACCTTCCGACCGGCGACGGCGCCCATCTCCTCGGGCGTGCTGACCTACGTCGCCGACGGCACGCGCTTCTGGGCGGCAGGCAACGACGGCCTCCTGAGCAGCGAGGACGACGGCGTGACCTTCACGGCCAACTCCGGGGGGCTGCCCGGGGGCACCGCGGTCCTGGGGCTCTTCTTCGCCGGCAGCTACGCCCTCGCCGAGACGACCGCCGGGCCGTACCTCACCCAGCCCTGATGATCTGGCCTACTTGCTGACGGGCGCGCGGAGCTCCGCCGAGCCGTTCTCTTCCTGGTTCTTCTTGGGGTTGGTGGGCCAGGTGAAGTCCCTGGGAATGTGCCCGCCACCGCGGGTGCCCGAGGTCCACTCCCGACGCTGGTGCTCGAGGTCGGCATCAGGACGGCCGGTCCAGGGGACAGGAAGGTTCTTCGGGTTTGAGTCGTGGCTGGAGCTGCTCATGGGCCGAATGACTAGCCCATCGAAGGAATTTCAGCAGCCCTCTTCCCGGGTAGGCTGCGCCCGATGGCAGTCCCGCCCCCGCGGATCCACGCGTTCGATTGGCTCCGCGGCGTCGCGGTGCTGGTGATGATCCAGACGCATGCGCTGGTGCTCCTGCTGCCCTCGATCCGCGGGCAGGAGCTGTTCAGACGGCTGGTCAGCATCGATGGGCTGGTGGCGCCTTCGTTCATCTTCTCGGCCGGGTTCGCCCTGGCCCTGGTGCAGGTGCGCGCCGGGTTGGCGGGCCGCCGCAGCGAACAGGCGCGCAAGACGCTCAAGCGCATCCTCGAGGTGCTCCTGGTCGCCACCTTGATCAACTTCATCTGGTTCCCGATGTACCGCGCGCCGAAGTGGCTCTTCCGCATCGACATCCTCCACTGCATCGGGATCTCGCTGCTGCTGCTGATGCCGGTGCTGGTGGCCCTCTCCCCGCGGCCGAAGCTGCTGCGCTGGACCACCCTGCTGATTGCGCTCGCCATCTTCGCCGTCGCGCCCCTGGGCGAGCAGGTGACGGGCGTGGCGCAGCTCTTCCTCAACACCAACCCGGGCGTGCTCGACGACACCACCGGGGCGGCGTTCCCGCTGCTGCCCTGGGCCGGCTACGTGTTCCTGGGCGCGAGCTTCGGCACCACCATCGCCGCGATGAAAGAAGAGCAGGAGCTGTGGTCCTGGCTGGGGCTGCTGATGGGCCTGGGCGCGGTGCTCTGGTGGAACGCCGAGGCGATCAGAACCCTCTACCCCGCGCACCAGTTCTACGTGACCAACCCGGCCGACGCCGCGCGCCGCTGGACGTGCGTGCTGGCGCTGGTGGCGGTGTTCCGGCTGATCGAGCGCCGCTGGCCGAAGCTCACGCCCACGCCCGCGGCGAAGTGGCTGGGGGGCTTCGGGGCCGCCTCGCTCTCCGCGTACTTCTTCCACGAGATGCTGCTGTACCAGCGCTGGGTGGGCGTGTTCGCCCGCTTCTTCCGCGAGCAGGCCGACTGGCCGCTGTTCTGGGTGCTGGTGGCCGCGTTGATCGCCGCCACCTGGGTCTGCGTGAAGGTGTGGGATCGCGTGGAGCCGAAGCTGCGCGCGCGCTTCACTTCTTCGGGAGCAACGCCTCGACCTGCTTCTTGACCTCGTCGCTGGTCGGCTCGGCCTTCGAAGGCAGGTGCGCCGCCACCTTGCCGTCAGTGGAGATGAGGAACTTGTTGAAGTTCCACGCCACCTCACCGAGGTACTTGTAGAGCGGATGCGCGCCCTCGCCCTTCACGGGGATCTTCGCGAACATGGGAAAGCTCGTCTTGAACTTGAGCTCGCAGAACTTCTTGATCTCCTCGTTGCTGCCGGGCTCCTGGCCGCCGAAGTCGTTCGAGGGGAACGCGAGGATGGTGAAGCCCTGGTCCTTGTACTGCTGGTACAGCGCCTCGAGCCCCTTGTACTGCGGGGTGTAGCCGCACTGAGAGGCGGTGTTGACGATCATCACCGCCTTGCCCTTGTAGGCGGAAAGCGAGACGTCCTTCCCGTCGATGCTCTTCATGGAGAAGTCGTAAACGCTCAAAGGTGCTCCCGAGAGGGTGAGGGCCAGCAGAGAGAGGGTCAGCATGGGCAGCCGGTGTAACGACCACCCCTCACCACCGCCACCGCTTACATCGCGTCGGGGCCCAGCATCGGCTCGAAGCGCGCCTTGTTGGTCGCCTTGTGGAAGGCGTCCTCGGCGGAGATCTTCTTCTCGGTCGCGAGCTTGAAGAGCGCGTCGTCCATCGCCTGCATGCCCTGCGCTTTCCCCTGCTGAATGATCGAGCTGATCATCGGCGTGTTGCCCTCGCGGATCACGTTGGGCAGGCCGGGCGTCTTCACCAGGATCTCGTGCACGGCCACCCGCCCTGCCCCGTCAGGCGTCTTGAGCAGCAGCTGCGAGACGACCGCGGCCAGCGACTCGGAGAGCATGGTGCGCACCTGCTGCTGCTGGTCGGTGGGGAAGGCGTCGATCACGCGGTCGATGGTCTTGGGCGCGCTGTTGGTGTGCAGGGTGCCGAACACCAGCACGCCCATCTCGGCCGCGGTGATGGCGAGCGAGATGGTCTCCATGTCGCGCATTTCGCCGACCAGGATGACGCCGGGGTCCTGCCGGATCGCGCTGCGCAGGGCGTTGGCGAAGCTCTTGGTGTCCACGCCCACTTCGCGCTGCGAGACGGTCGACTTCTTGTTGACGTGAACGAACTCGACCGGGTCTTCGATGGTGATGATGTGGCGGCCGCTGGTGGCGTTCACCTGGTCGATGATCGCCGCCAGGGTGGTCGACTTGCCCGAGCCCGTGGGGCCGGTCACCAGCACCAGCCCCTGCTCCAGCTGCGCGAGGGAGGCGATGGCGGCGGGCGCCTTGAGCTCTTCCAGGGTGCGAATGCGCTCGGGGATGATGCGAAAGACCGCCCCGGCGCCGTGCTCCTGGTTGAACAGGTTCGCCCGGAAGCGAGCGACCCCGGGCAACGCGTAGGCGAAGTCGAGATCGAGGTTGCTGTCGTAGTGCGCCCACTGCTTCTCGCTGGTGAGCTCCTGCAGGTGCGCGCGCAGGTTGTCGTGGGTGAAGACCGGCCAATCGGCCACGGGCGCGACCACGCCGTGGCGGCGCAGGTGCGGCTGGATGCCGGCGGCGAGGTGCAGGTCCGAGGCGCCCTGGTCCTTGAGGATCTTGAAGAGTGAGTCGAGGCGAGCCATGGGTTCCTCTTCAGGCGAAGCGCTTGGGATCTTCGGCGAAGCGGCGCGCGGTCTCTTTGTTGACCTGGCCCGTCTTCACCAGATCGGCGATGGAATCGTCGAGCAGCGTCATGCCCTCGCTGCGGCCGGTCTGCATCACCGAGCGGATCTGGAAGGTCTTCTCTTCGCGGATGAGGTTGCTGATGGCGGGCTTGACGTAGAGCACCTCGACGGCGGGCAGGCGGCGCGCGCCGTCGATGGTGGGAATGAGGCGCTGCGAGACCACCGCGCGCAGCGACTCCGAGACCATCGAGCGGATCTGCGACTGCTGCTTGGGCGGGAAGACGTCGAGCACGCGGTTGATGGTGCGAATGGCGTTGTTGGTGTGCAGCGTGCCCAGCACCAGGTGGCCGGTCTCGGCGGCGGTGATCGCCAGCGAGATGGTCTCGAGATCGCGCAGCTCGCCTATCACGATGATGTCGGGGTCTTCACGCAGGGCGGCGCGCAGCGCGTTGGCGAAGGACCTGGTGTGCTTGCCCGCCTGCCGCTGATTCACGATGCACTTCTTCTTCGCGTAGACGTACTCGATCGGGTCTTCGACGGTGATGATGTGATCCTGCCGCGACTCGTTGAGCATGTTGACGATCGCGGCCAGCGTGGACGACTTGCCCGAGCCTGCGGGGCCGGTGAAGAGCACCAGGCCCTGGTGGAAGTCGGCCAGCCTGGAGAGGTTCGCCGGCAGCCCCAGCTCGCCGAGGGTGGGCGGGGTCAAGGGAATGGGCCGGAACACCGCGTCGTAGCCACGCTGCTGCTTGTAGAAGCTGGCGCGGAAGCGACCGAGCTTGGGGATGATCAGGGCGGCGTCGTAGTCCTGCTCCTCCTCGAGGATCTTCTGCTCGTCCGGGGTGAGGCCCTCACGAATGATCGCCTCGACTTCCTGCGGAGAGAACTGGCCGAGCTTGAGCTCCTTGAGCACGCCGCCGATGCGCATCTGCATGGGCGCGCCGGAGTGGATGTGCACGTCGCTGGCGCGCGCTTGCACCGCCTTGGTGAGCACGTCGATCAAGGTGATGGCGGTCCTGCGCGCCGAGGGGATCTGCGCCGGCACGGGCGCGGTCGGCAGGTTGACCACGTGGCCCTGCGGCCGGGGCGCGGCCAGGGGCGCGGCCGCCGCGGCCCCCGGAGCGCTCGGGCGTGGTGCAGAGGAGGGCGGGGGCGCAGGAGCGGGAGCCGCCGCCCCCGGAGCGCTCGGGCGTGGCGCGGACGGCGACGCTGCGCCACCCTGCTTCGCGAGGTACTGGGCCTGCGCCTGCTGCAGCCACTTGAGCTGCTCTGCGCTGATCACCTTGAGCTCGAGCAGCACCGCCCCCAGGGGCGGCGTGGGCTGCACGGCCCCTTGCCGTTGTGCGGCCGCGTTCAGGGTTTCCTGAGTAACGAGCTTGTAGTGGAGCGCGATCTTGCCGAGGAGGGCGTCTTCCGGTGAGGCCATGCTGGGGGCGCATGCTACCTGCGTCATCGCGGCGCGTTCCGCCTTTCTGTGCGTGGGGTCTCCTCGCCCCGCCGATGAAGAAGGGTGAAGAGGTGTGTGCCACCGCGTACCTGTGGTTAGGGTAAGCGCGTGGCTGAGAAACCCGATTCGAAGAAGAACGAGAAGAAGCCCCCCCTTCCCGTCACCCTCAAGCGCCTCTATTCGTTGGCCTGGCCCGAGCGCTGGAAGCTCGCGCTGGGCACCGCCTTCCTGTTGATCAGCGCGGTCGGCAACCTCGCCTTCCCCCGCGCCATCGGCACCCTCTTCGACGAGTCCATCACCGGGATCAAGATGGGCAAGGTCGACCTGGTGCGGGTCGACGAGATGGCGCTGGTGTTGGTGGCGATCTTCGCGGCCACCGCGGTCGCCTCGGCCTTGCGCTTTCTGCTCTTAAGCCGCTCGGGTGAGCGCATCGTCAGCAAGCTGCGCGGCGATCTCTATGCGTCGCTGATGACCCAGGAGACGGGGTTCTTCGACACCGAGAAGATCGGCGATCTCTCCAGCCGCCTCTCGTCGGACGCCTCGGTGCTGCAGACCACGGTGTCGGCGAACCTGAGCATGGTGCTGCGCAACCTGACCATCGCGGTCGGCTCGCTGGGCATGCTGTTGCTGACCTCGCCCCAGCTGACCTTGATGATGCTGGGCGTGGTGCCCCCGGTGGCGCTGACCGCGGTGATCATCGGGCGGCGGGTGCGCAAGCTCTCCAAGCAGTCGCAAGACGCGCTGGCCAAGGCGAGCGAAGTGGCCGTGGAGTCGCTGGGCGGCATTCGCACGGTGCGCAGCTTCGCGGCGGAGAAGAAGGAAGTGACGCGCTACCGCGCGGCGATCGCCACCTCGCTCGAGCTGGCGTTCAAGCGCATCAACCTCTCGGCCATCTTCTTCGGGGTGGCGTTCTTCGCGGCGTTCACCTCGGGCGTGTTCGTCTTCTGGTACGGCGCGCGCATGGTGGCCGCGGGAGAGCTCTCGCCTGGCAGCCTGATCTCCTTCCTCTTCAACACCATGCAGATGGCGGCCAGCCTGGCGGCGCTCGCCGAGCTGTGGACCGACGTGCAGCGCGCGGCCGGCGCGGCGGAGCGGGTGTTCGAGCTCTTGCATCGCCCGCCGCAGATCCCGGCGGACCAGGGGCACCAGCTGCCCAGGGTGCAGGGCCACGTCGAGTTCAAGGGCGTGTCGTTCGCCTACCCCACCCGCCCGAACTCGAAGGTGCTCGACGACTTCTCGCTCTCGCTCGAGCCCGGCGAGGTGGTGGCGGTGGTGGGGCCTTCAGGCGCGGGCAAGTCGACGATCGCCTCGATGCTGTACCGCCTCTACGATCCCGCCGGGGGACGCCTCGAGCTCGACGGCACGCCCTTCACCGAGCTCGACGCCGAGTGGCTGCGCCGCCAGGTGGGCGTGGTGGCGCAGGAGCCGCTGCTCTTCTCCACCTCGATCGCCGAGAACATCCGCTACGGGCGGCCGCAGGCGACGGACGCCGAGGTGCAGGCCGCGGCGAAGACCGCCAACGCCGACACCTTCATCCAGACCTTCCCCGAGAAGTACGAGACCCTGGTGGGAGAGCGCGGCATTCAGCTGTCCGGCGGGCAGAAGCAGCGGGTGGCGATCGCGCGCGCGGTGCTGAAGGATCCGCGGATCCTGATCCTCGACGAGGCGACCAGCGCGCTCGACGCCGAGAGCGAGCACCTGGTGCGCGAGGCGCTGGAGCGGCTGATGAAGGGCCGCACCACGCTGGTGATCGCGCACCGGCTCTCCACGGTGAAGACGGCCGATCGGGTGGTGGTGCTCGAGGCCGGCGCCATCGTGCAGTCAGGTACGCACACCGATCTGGTGGGCACCGAGGGGCTGTATCGGCGCCTGGTCGAGCGTCAGTTCGCCGCGTGAGCTGCGGTGGCGGCCAGCAGCCTCGCGATCTCGTGCTCCAGCTGTGCCAGCAGGCTCGGCGCCTCGCCGAGGTCGCCCCGCGCTCCGCAGCTCTCCAGGGCGATGGCGTGCGCCGTGGCAGGCCCCGCGGCCAGGGTGACCAGGGCGCCCTTGAGCCGGTGGGCCGCGTCCTTGAGGGCCCGGGCGTCGCCAGCGGCCACGGCCTGGGCCAGGTCGCCCAGCTGCCCCTGCACCTCATCGCGAAAGAGCGCGATCAGCTCCGCGACGAGCAGCTCGTCGGAAGCGCAGTGCGCGCGCAACACGTCCCAGTCCAGTGGTTCCCCCGCCATCGGACGCAGCAGGCCAGCCCGCGGGGTTTTGTGCAACTGTGGAAGGAGGTTGCGCCCCCCGCGAGAGCGGTGCTTTGAACCCGCGTCCTCATGCCCGCCGATACGCAACTGCTGGCTGCCGTGCCCCTCTTCGAGAAGTTCAACGACGAGGAGCGCGACCTGCTCGCCTCTCAGCTCGACGAGGTGGAGTTCCTGGCAGGCCAGATGATCTTCCGCCGCACCGATCCCGGCGGAGCCATCTTCATCGTCGCCTCGGGCGAGGTCGAGGTCTTCATCGAGGACAGCACCGGCTCGCGCATCGTGTTCGAGACCGTGAAGCCGGGTCACTTCTTCGGAGAGCTCTCGCTGCTCGACGGCGAGTCGCGCAGCGCTTCGGCCCAGGCGTTGGCCGACACCCGCGCCCTGCGCATCGACCGGCAGGATCTCGAGAACCTCTTCGCCCGTCACCCCACCGCGGCGATGGACGTGCTCGGCGTCATCGGGCGCCGGCTGCGCGAGGCCGATCGACTGCTGGGCGTGCGCCCGCGGTTCTCGCCCAACGAAGCGGCCGAGGAGCGGATCACCTGGGTGCAGTCGATCGCCGACACCGCCGCCGACTTCTCCGGGCGCTTCAGCTTCCTGCTGGTGCACGCCGCCTGGTTCGCGGCGTGGATCGGCCTCAACGTCGGCCTGGTGCCGGGGGTGGACGCGTTCGATCCATTCCCCTTTGGGCTGCTCACGATGATCGTCTCGCTCGAGGCGATCTTCCTCTCGTGCATGGTGCTGATCAGCCAGAACCGCTCGTCGCAGAAGGAGCGCATCCGCTCCGAGGTCGAGTACGAGGCCAACATTCGGGCCGGCCTCGAGGTGACCCAGCTGCACGTGAAGATGGACGCGATGCTCGATCAGCTCGGCACCCGCCTCTCTTCGCTGGAAAAGCAGGTCAGCCAGCGTCCGGTCGGCTAAATCAGCCCTGTTCGCGGGGACTTACGAAGACTGTCACAAGACCCGGGGCGATCGCGTTGAGGGGTTGAACCCTCACGAAAGGATGGACCGCATGTCGTTCGCGCCCCGCACCCCGTCGTACGAGTCTTCCGGTGGCCAGCTGGTCAGCATCGATGGCCGCGCGCTGCCGCTGATCGGCGCCTCGCTCGCCGCCGACGCGAAGGGCGGGCTCGTGCGCATCACGCTCGAGCAGACCTTCCGCAACCCGCACGACGAGCCGCTCAAGGTGACGTACTCGCTGCCGCTGCCGGCCGACGGCGCGGTGAGCGGCTTTGCCTTCCGCATCGGCGAGGAGCGGGTGGTCGGCCAGGTCGACGCGAAGCACAAGGCGCGGGAGCGCTTCGAGCAGGCGATCCTCGAGGGGCGCACCGCCGCCATCCTCGACCAGGAGCGCTCGAGCCTCTTCACGCAGGAGGTCGGCAACGTTCCGCCGCGCACGCAGGTGATCTGCGAGGTGCAGCTCGATCAGAAGCTCACCTGGCTGCCGGATGGCGCGTGGGAGTGGCGCTTCCCCACCGTGGTGGCGCCCCGCTACCTCGGCAGCGACGGCCGGGTGGCGGATCACGCGAAGGTCTCCATCGACGTGGCCGATGGCGAGCTGCCGGTGAAGCTGGGCCTGTCGCTGGCGATTCGGGATCGACTGCCGGAGAACGCGCGGCCCGAGAGCCCCAGCCACACCCTGCACTCGGGTCGGGGACTCCAGCGAACCGACGTGACCTTCGCCGACGAGCGCGGCGCGGGGCTCGATCGGGACGTGGTGGTGCGCTGGCGGGTGGCCGGGCTGCAGGTGGGCACCGAGCTCGACGTGAGCCGGCCCTCGGCGGGGTTGAGCTCGGAGGCCGCCTACGGGCTGCTGACCCTGGTGCCGCCCTCGGTGGAGGCGAAGATGGCGCCGCTGCCGCGCGATCTGATCGTGCTGCTCGACACCTCGGGCTCGATGTCGGGCTCTCCGCTGGACCAGGCGCGCCGGGTGACGGCGGCGCTGGTGGACTCGCTCACCGAGCGCGATCAGCTCGAGCTCATCGAGTTCTCGAACTCGCCCCGCCGGTGGAAGCGCGGCGCGGTGCAGGCGACCGAAGCGAACCGGCGTGACGCCCAGGCGTGGCTTTCGCGGCTGCGCGCCAGCGGCGGCACCGAGATGAAGAGCGGCATCCTCGAGGCGCTCGCGCCCCTGCGCATGGAAAGCCAGCGCCAGGTGATCCTGATCACCGACGGCCTGATCGGCTTCGAGCACGAGGTCCTCGACGCGATCAACGCGCGGCTGCCCCGCGGCTCGCGGGTGCACACGGTGGGCGTGGGCAGCGGCGTCAACCGCAGCCTCACCCTGCCGGCGGCGCGCGCGGGGCGTGGGGTGGAGCTGATCATCGGCCTGGGTGAAGACGCGGAGCCCTTCGTGCAGCGGCTGCTCTCGCGCACGCACGCGCCCCTGCTCACCGACGTGGAGATCAGCGGGAGCGCGGTGCTGGGCGCGGCTCCGCAGCGGCTGCCTGATCTGTACGGCGGCTGTCCGGCGCTGGTGTCGCTCAAGCTCCGGCCCGAGGGCGGCGAGGTGATCATCCGCTCGCGCAGCGCTCAGGGCGACGTGGAAGATCGGCTGCAGGTGCGGCCGACCTCGCATGGCGAAGGCAGCCAGGCGACTGCCACGCTCTACGCCCGCGAGCTGGTCGAAGATCTCGAGCTGAGCGTCGCGACCGGCGGCAACAAGACCGAGCTCGACGCGCGCATCGAGCGGTGCGGCATCGACTTCCAGATCTCCACCCGGATGACGTCGTGGGTGGCGGTGAGCGCGCGGCAGATGGTCGATCCGCGCGCGCCGCGCCGGAACGAGACGATGCCGCAGGCGCTGGCGTACGGGTTGTCGGCCGAGGGCGTGGGGCTGCGGCAGGCGAACGCGCCGGCGCCAGTGACGCTGTCGCGCATGATGGCCGCTCCGGCTGCGGGGCCGGCGGGCAGGCCCGGGGCCCCGATGGGGGCGAAGGCGCGGGGCATGGCGGACCTGAAGAAGGAGTCCGCAGAGCGGGAGCGGGTGAGCGAGGACAGGTCGGCCTCCACCGGCTCCTTCGCGGCGGTCCCGCCCCCGGCCGAGGAACAGGAGTACGGCGAGGCGGACGACCTGGCCTCCACGCCCTCCGGCGGCATGCCGCCTCCTCCGGCTCGCAGTGCTCCTTCGCCCGAGAAGGCCAAGGGGGCGCCGCGGCCCACCGGCCTGAAGGACCTCGCGAGGAAGCTGCTCAAGCCGTTCACCAGGGACGAGTCCCCCCGGCTGGATGAGGCTCCGCCGAGCGCTCCCCGACAGGCCGCGGGTCCCACGCCGCGGCGGGTCAACGGCAAGGTGCGGCGCCAGGGCAAGCGGCTGATCATCGAGATCGACGTGACCTCGGTGTTCAAGTGGTCGCCCGCGGGCGAAGCGCGCCTCGAGCTGAGCGATGGCACCATCGTGAAGGCGCCGGTGGTGATCGCGATGACCACGGCTGAGGGCGAGTACGGCCTGGGGCTGATCATCACCCTGGTGCTCGAGGTCGATGAGCGGGTGGGCGAGCCGGCCACGGTGCACCTGAGCAACGGCGGCGAAGTGCTGGAAATCGTGCTGTGACCCTTTCTCCCTCTCCCCCTGCGGGGGAGAGGGTCGGGGAGAGGGGTAGAACCCGTCGACTTTCAAGGGACTCGCAATGCAAGCAGAGCTGCAAATCCTCGGAGCGATGGCCAGCGGCGACGCCCACGCGTTCGCCCGCTGGGCGTCTTCCGTCGAACAGCCTCTGCGACTTTCCCTGCGCCTCTTCGCGACCTCGGTCGACACCGAGGCCGTGCTGCAGGAAACCCTGCTGCGCATCTGGCAGGTGGCCCCGCGCTTCACGCACGACGGCAAGCCCAACGCCCTGCTGCGCTTCGCGATGCGGACCGCGCGCAACGTGGCGGTGAGCGAGTGGCGCCGCCAGGGCCGGGCCGATCAGCAGGAAGCGCTCGAGCGGCACCTGAGCGCGGAGGCCGAGGTCGCGCCCATCACGCCGGATCCGCACCTGCGCGAGCAGATCGTCAAGTGCCAGCAGAAGCTCCCGGGCAAGCCGAAGGAAGCGCTGCAGCAGCGGCTCTCGAGCGGCGGCGTGGACGATGACTCGGTGCTCGCCGCCCGCGTAGGGATGTCGCTCAACACCTTCCTGCAGAACTTCACCCGCGCCCGGAAGTTCCTCAAAGAGTGCCTCGAGAAGGCCGGCATCCACCTCGACGGGGAGCTCACATGACGCTCGAAGAGGAGCTGCTGCTCGAGCAGGTCACCAGCGCGCACCGCGAGCGCGGCGTCGACGGCGCGATTCGTTCGCACCCCGCCTGGCACGATCTGGACGAGGCGGGCCGCGAGGCGGCGTTCGAGGCGACGGTGGAGCTGAGGAAGATGGAAGCGGCGATCGACGCGCAGGGGCACAGCTCGACGGTGCGCGCGCTGCTCAGCCGCCTCAACGCTCCATCGAAGTGAAGGAGCAGCGGGCCGTACCCTCTCCCCGACAGGTCAGAATTTCGCGCGCCGCATGATGAAGCGCGGCATGGCCTTGATGGCCGTCATCACCGCCCGCCAGATCGGGGGCGCGTAGACGACGGGCGTGCCGCGATCGATCGCCTCGAGCACCGTCTGCGCCACCTCGTCGGGATCACCTGCGAAGGGCGGCGTGGGCAACCCCGCGGTCATCGCGGTCTTCACGAACCCCGGCTTCACGCACACCGTGGTGAGCCCCTGGCTGCGGTAGCGGTGATCGAGCCCCTCCAGGTACGCCGAGAGCCCGGCCTTGGCGGCGCCGTAGAGCACCACGGGCTTACGCGCGCGATCGCCGGCCACCGAGCTGAACACGCACAGCGTGCCCGTCCCGCGCAGCAAGAGCTTCTTGCGGACCTCCTCGCAGAACACGATGGTGTTCGCGAAGTCGACGGTGAGCATCTTCTGCGCGAGCACCGGGTCGGCCTCGAGCTTCTCCTGAGTGGCGAACACGGCGGCCGTCACCACCACGGTGTCGAGGCCCTCGAGCGACTGCTCCACGCCCTCGAGCGCGGGCCGGAAGGTGCCGGTGTCTTCGAGATCGCACAGCGCCGTCACCACTCTCACGCCCGGCGCGCCGCGCGCCTGCAGATCAGACTGGCTGCGCGCGAGCTCTTCCGCATCGCGCCCGAGCAGGGCGACCCAGTCTCCGCGCTCGACGAACAGGCGGGCCAGTGAGCGGCCCATGCCGCGGGTACCTCCGAGGATTGCGACTCGACGCATGGTGACTCCTGTCGTCAGTCGCCGAAGAGGCGAACGGACTGGGCGCTCTTGAACCGCTTCTCGGGATCCCACTTCGCGCGCACGGCCTGGAAGGCAGGCAGCCGCGTCTCCATGGCCCTGAAGTGCTCGGGGCGGGTGAACTGATCCTTCGCGAGGTAGATGCGACCGCCCTCGAGCAGCACGTGCTCGTTGAGCGCGTCGATGAGCGCCTGGGTGTCGTCGCGCACCGCGATGTCCAGCGCGATCGAGATGCCTGGCCGGGGGAACGAGAGGTACGCCGGGCTCTCGGGGCCGCAGTCCTTGATGACGCACAGGAAGCTGGCGCCGCCGCGCTTGCTCAAGATCTCGAGGAAGCGCCGCGCCGCGCCCGTGCCCGCGGAGTCGGGCAGCACGCACTGGTACTGCGTCAGCCCCCGCCGCCCGTAGCCGCGGTTCCAGTCCTGCACGAAGTCGAGCGGGTAGAAGAAGCGGAAGGGATCGGTGAGGCCGACCTTCTTCTTCGGCCAGTGCGAGTTGTAGAGCGCGAAGTTGAACGCCTGCACGATGGGCCGCGAGAGCGCGAACTCCGGGGCGGTGAACGGCAGGCGGATGTTCGGGAGCTCTTTGGGGAAGCGCGCCGGGGCCTCGTGCGCCTGGGCCCAGCGCCCCTTCATCAAGAAGCCGCGGCCCAGGTGCTTGCCCTGGGTGAGGCAGTCGATCCACCCCACGGTCATCGGCCAGTCCTTCGCCGCGTCCTTGAGGCAGGTGATGTACTCGTCGATGTCGCCGACGCGCTGGCTCTCCTGCCAGATCCACGGCGTGGGAATGCGGCGCAGGCCGAACTCCACCTCGAGGATCTGCCCGGTGAGGCCCATGCCCGCCACCGTGGCGAGGAAGAGCTCGCGCTCGAGATCGGGGCCGCACTCGATCACCCGCCCGTCGGCCACGCGCATCTTGAGGCGGTTGACGTGCGAGCCGAAGCAGCCGTCGACGTGGTGGTTCTTCCCGTGGACGTCGGCGGCCACCATGCCGCCCAGGGTGACCTGCGAGGTGCCGGGGGTGACGGGCGTGAACCAACCGCGCGGCAGGAAGGTGCGGTTCATGTCGGCCAGCGAGAAGCCGGCTTCCGCGCGCAGCACGCCGGTGGCGGCGTCGAAGTGGATGATGCGGTTGGCGCGGGTGGTGTTGACGACGATGGGGCTCGAGGCCGCGGGCAGCGAGGAGTCACCGTAGCTGCGGCCCAGGCCCCGGAAGAGCACCGGTGGCGCGCCGTCGAGGGTCTCCGGCTGGAGCTCCTCTCCTTCGACGAATTGCCGACCCCAACCCGCGATTCGCGTAGGTGCCATCACGACGAGACCTGTACCGTTCTCTCCGAGCGCTCACAAGGCTTGGTGGAGCGCGCCGTGGGGGCCCAGCATGACGGACGGGCAGTACGGCCGCCGCGCGTTAGACTCGACGCCATGTGTGGGCGGTACGTCCTCAAGGCCAGCGCGCTGGATCTGCAGGCTGAGTTCCACCTCGACGAGGTGCCGCAGGTCTCCGCCCGCTACAACATCGCGCCCATGCAGGCGGCGCCTGTCATCCTCGACGCCGCGCCCCGCAAGCTGGTGGTGGCGCAGTGGGGGCTGCTGCCGCATTGGGCGAAGGACCCGAAGCTCGCCCACCAGCTCATCAACGCGCGCGCCGAGACGCTCACCGAGAAGAGCGTGTTCAAGGAGCTGCTCGAGAAGCACCGCTGCCTGGTGCCCTGCGACGGGTTCTACGAATGGCGACACGAGGGCAAGCAGCGGCTGCCTCATTTCGTGCACCAGCAGAGCGGACGCCTGCTCGCGATGGCCGGGCTGTGGAACCGCTGGCGCTCGCCCGAAGGGATGGACCTCGACACCTTCGCGATCGTTACCACCCGCGCGAACGCAGACCTGCAATCGCTGCACGATCGCATGCCGGTGATGCTCGATGCCGAAGGCCGGCAGCGCTGGTTGTCAGGTCCAACCCACGACTTCGCCGGGCTCGAGGAACTGCTGCGCCCGTGGCACCAGTCGAAGCTCGAGGTGACCGAGGTCTCTGTGCACGTGAACTCGGTGGCGGTCGATGATCCCCGGTGCCTGGAACCTCCGACGGTCCAGCAGCTGCGGCTGCTGTAGCCGCACTTCGCGCGCGGCGTCTGGGCCAACACGGCGAGGAGCAGGACGAACACCGGGCCGCAGGCTAACAACGGTCGAGCACCTGAGGTTGCGGTAGGCTCCTCCCAGAATGAGCAGCCCGTGGGACGACGTTCGCAAGGAGTCGCTGGAGATGCCGGCCGTCGGCCGCCAGCACCGCCCTTCCCCGCTCCCCTGGATGCTGCTCACCGTCTCGATCGCGATGACCATCGGGGTGCTGGTGCTGGGGCGCTCACGGCTCGAGGACGAGCGGCTGCGCACCGCCACCGCCCTCAAGGCCAATGACGACGTGAAGACCCAGCTCAAGAGCGCCCTGGAAGATCTCGACCAATCGCGCGCCGCCTGCACCGCGGCCGACAACAGCACCGGCGAGCTGCAGAAGCAGATCCTCACCCTCGAGCTTTCCAACCGCCGGCAGCAGGAAGAGCTCACCCGGCTCAAGAGCGCGGCGAAGGGACTGAAGAAATGATCTCGCTCGTGCTCGCGCTCACCCTCGCTGCGCCGTTTCCGCTTCCTCTCGTGGACGGGAAGCCGCTGTCGGTCACCGAGGGGCAGAAGGTGTTCCGGCTGCCCATGCGCTTCGAGAAGGTGAAGAAGTTCTATTCGGAGCAGCTGCCGGAGGCCGGGGTCGCCGAGAAGAACGTCGAGGGGAAGCGCGTGATGACGCTCTTGGCGAAGGGGAAGGCGGAGTCGTGGACGAAGGCCGTCGTTCGCGAGGGTGAGGTCGATACGGTGATTGAGGTGACTCCCGTGTTGCGGCTCGGGGAAGAGCAGATCTCGGGCAACGGGAAGCCGCTCGTCGAGTTCGTGTTCGGGCGCTCGGGTGACGTGGACAAGGCCGTCAAGAGCATCGACCACGCGGAGCAGATGCGGGCGAAGTGAGAGAGGCGTTTCAAGCCCTCTCCCCGACCCTCTCCCCCGCGGGGAGAGGGGGACAGTGACGGCAGTTTGCTTCGTTTC
>VFKJ01001016.1 GCA_009885595.1 Myxococcales bacterium
AGCCTGCGGCTCCGGCTCAGGCTCAACGGGCGTGGGCGCAGGCGGCGGCGGCGACGTCTCGCGACCCGCGAAGGGATCGACCGGCGGCGGCCTGGGCTTCGCGGCCAGCTCGCGCTCGGCCTTCACCCGCGCCTGCTCGGCCAGCAGCCTGGTGGCCAACTCGGCGGCGCGCGGTTTCTCCACCGCGTCTTCGGGGATGGCCTGCAGCCCGGTGATGACCGCGGCCATCTCGTCCGAGCCGTACGCGTCGTCGCCTTCGCGCGAGACGAGCACCGACTGTTGTGACTCGAGCTGGTAGAACTCGGGGCTGGTCTTCTTCCGGCAGCCCGACAGCAGCAGCGCTTCCAAGGCGCAGAGCAGCAGCAGAACTCTCATGGGCCGGCGACTGTCTCTCCCCCGAACGTCCAGCGCAAGTTGCCGACCACCGCGTACACGCGCCGACACCGGGCTATGCAAATTGTTGCGAACACTCTTTGCGATCCACTGGCATGAGCCGCGCCAAGTGAAGGGATTCAGTCAGCCAACCCCCGGGAATGCCGCTTGCTCAGTCCGCCGTTCCCATGACTCCCCGGCGCTCCCGCACAGGCTTCACGCTTCTCGAGCTGATGATCGTGGTCACCATCATCGGCGTCCTCGCGGCGCTCGCGGCGGCGGCGGCGCAACGCATCGGCACCAGGAACTCCGCCCAGAACGCGGCCTCGGACATCAGCAGCGTGCTGCAGAACGCGCGCGCGCGCGCCGAGCAGCGGGGCAGCGACGTCTACGTGATGATCTACCCCAAGATGACGAGGGCCGGCGCCCTCACCGGCGGGAACGGGGCGATCTTCGTCTACGAGGACGCCAACGGTGACTTCCTCACCGGCAATGGGCTGTGCTCCGGCGCCAGCGGGCAGGAGTGCAGCTGGGCCAACTTTGCCCCGCCCAACGACGTCAACACCCAGACCAGCAGCTCCGACCGCTTCGTGCAGGCCATCTACCTGGACGACTACCCCAAGAAGAACGTCCGCTTCGGCAAGGTGGCCAGCCCCACGCTCGACTTCAAGGCGCCCTTCGCCAGCCTCGGCGCCACCGCGGACACCAACGGGTGCAGCTTCTGTGCGACCGGCAACAAGGGCGCGGTCGTCTTCACCGGAGAGCAGCAGCTGCGCTTCCTCGACGACACCGGCGCGCCGCAGGCCAAGCGCGTCGCCGGCCTCGCGTTCCAGGCCGTGGACGACGTCAACAACTCCTTCCTCTTCGGACTGGTCGGCGCCACCGGCCTCGTCACCCTGGTGAAGTGATGCGAGCTCTTCGAAACCAACCCCGAAGCCGGCGCGGCGTCTCTCTGATCGAGGGGCTGATGTCGACGCTCATTCTCCTGACCGGCATGGTGGGGGTGCTGCAGGGGCTCGCCATCGCCTCGGTGCAGAACACCATGGCCAACCGGCACGCCCGCGCGTCCATCATCGCGCAGGAGTTGATGGGCTCCATCGAGCAGCAGGGCCGCGCCCGCCTGCTGGGCTCCGGCGGCCTGTTCACGGCCGGCCAGTGCGGCGCCCTCACCTCGCTGAGCGCGACCACCCAGTTGTTCTCGGGCGACTTGAGCCCGATGCCGCCGTCGCTCACCGCCGCGGGCTTCACCAACGCGCCCTGCTTCATCGACTTCGACGCGCTGGCCACGAGCACCGGCTTCAAGAAGGTGACCCCGGGCTACAACGCCGACGACGACTTCATCTTCACCCGGTTGATCGCCGTCTACCAGGCCCCGGCGCTGCCCGACGGCACCAACCCCCCGATGTACGTGGGCGTCAACATCGGCTGGCGTGACGGCGGCCGGGTGCGCATCGTCAAGCGCTTCACCGCCATCTACGACACCGCCACCAACCAGACGAACCTGGAGTTCTAAAAGATGAACGCCCCTCGACGACGCTCCCGGCGCAGCGGCTTCACCCTGGCCGAGCTGATGGTGGGCCTGGCGGTGACCAGCATCGTGATGACGGCCGTGGTGGCCATCTTCATCGGCGTGCAGCGCAGCTACCAGGCCGAGACCGAAGTGAAGCTGATGACCGAGAACGGCCGCGGCGCGATGCTCTTCCTCGAGCGGGTGCTGCCGCTGGCGGGCTACGGCATCGATCCCCGGGTGGCCTTCGACCTGAGCGCGCCCACCGGGGGCGCGAAGGACAACGAAGACGTACAGGGCGTCACCTTCAGCCCCGACACCCCGGCGATGACGGGGCCTTCGAACACCGTGGTCACCGACGACCTGGCGTTCCGCTTCCGCGACCCGGCGTTCCTGCGCGCGGGGCGCGTCAACACCGGCAACACCTCGGTGACCGTGGACACCGCGCTGGGGGTGGGCCTGCCCGTGGGGAAGCTGCTGATGATCGGCTGCCGCGGCGGGGTCGACTACCAGATGGTGCGGGTGCAGACCGCCGCGCTCCCCACCGCCACCACCGTCTCGGTGGCCGCCGCGGGGTCGCCCTTCATCACCAGCACCTCCTCCTGCCTGCAGGGCGCCGGCACCGCCTCGCCCTGGGTCTACCTCATTCAGGAGCACCGGCTGCGCATCGTCAAGCTGGGCGGCCGCCCCTGGCTGGTCTCGTTCCGCAACCTCACCGCCAGCGTCACGGACCTCACCCAGGACAACTTCGACCCCATCGCGCCCGACGTGGAGGTGTTCCAGGTCGCCCTGGGCATCAACCGCGCCCGCCCGGGGCTGACCTGCTGCAGCGCCCCGTCCGCCGCGCCCGACGCCACCGGCAACGGCGACTACATCGTCGGCGACGCGGTCGGCGAGGCCTTCTTCGCGCAGCCGGGCGGGGTGCTCACCTCGCTGCCCGACTTCCGCAGCAGCTACGACGCCCCTGAGCGCTACGGCGGCCACCCGGCGAACATCCGCTCGGTGCACGTGGCCCTGGTGCTGCGCTCGTCGCGGGCGCTGCCCGACGGCCGGCGCGACCTCCGCTCAGACGACGTCTTCAACTGGGACTCCCCCACCCCGGTGCCGGACGGCTTCAAGCGCACGCTCTTCCACACCGCCGTCAACACGCCGAACCTGATGTCGCGCAGCGGCTTCGCGCCTGCGCTCCGGTCGGCTTCCGACACTCGTGATCTCAACCGCTGGGGAGGCTGAACCGTGAGACCCATGTACCTGCGCCCGCGCGGCAACGCGCTCATGATGACGCTCATCGCGCTGGCGGTGCTGATGATGATCGTCGCCGCGGCCATTCAGTTCACCGGCACCAACCGGGAAGCGTCGATCTCCAAGGCCCGCGCTGACGAGGTGCAGGCCTGCGCCAGCACCGCGCGCAAGCTGCTGCTCTCGAAGCTGCGCACCTTCGGGGTGGCGGCCACCGACCTCACCGTCAACAGCGAGAAGTTCCCCGACACCCAGTCGACCGCCACCGACAAGGTGATGCGCACCGCCCACTTCGACAGCACCGCGCCCGAGACGGTCATCGTGAAGCTCGACAGCAAGGTGATGGGCGCCTCGCGCTACCAGGTGCGCGACATGGCGAACACGCTGGCTGAATCGACCCTGGGCGGCGCCTACTACCGCGTGGTGGTGACTTGCAGGAACCCCAGCTCGAACGCGCAGAGCGAAGTCGAGTTCACCTTCCGTCACGGGCTCTGAGGAACCACATGCGAAACCAATTCCGACTCCGTCTCGCGCTGGCCCTGGGCACCTGCTTCGCCCTCATCGGCTCTGACGCCCTGGCCATCGACCCCGGCGCCTGCTGCGCACAATCGACCTCGCGCCTCGAGACGCTGCTCAACCCCAACAAGGGCAGCGACGAGAAGTTCTTCACCTCGGCCGGCGGCGCGCCCAACGTGCTGGTGATCGTCGACACCTCTGCGTCGATGGAAGCCTGGCCCAGGCCCTGGCCCACCAGCAAAGGGTGCAACACCACCAACGCAGCCAGCGACCCGAGCCTCCACCCCGACTTCATCGGCTACGACAGCTCGAAGGCTTACCCCGGCCTCTACACGGGCATCACGGCCCAGACCAACGCCACCGAGGACGGCGATTGGTTTAACCGCACGAAGTTCTACACCATCCCCGACGACCACTTCGGCAACAACTTCGCCAGCAATGGGGCGCCGGTGAACACCACCATCTCCGGCACCGCGGCCACGGCCTGCAACCCGGCCAGCCCGGTGATCAGCGCGACCGATCAGGCGGAGTGTGTCTCGTGCCTGGCGACCGACGGGCACTACGTCTACGACTCGAACTACAGGGTCGCGACGGGCAACTTCCTGAACTTCTACAGCCCCCGGGACTACGCGGCGATCTCCGCCCTCTCGCACCTGCTGTTCGACGTGCGAGAGGTGCGCCTGTCCATCATGACGCTCAC
>VFKJ01000334.1 GCA_009885595.1 Myxococcales bacterium
GACGAGCCGGTGCGGAAGAAGGAAGCGCTGAGCGACTCGGAGCTCCCCAAGTCAGATCGCACCAAGCTCAAGACCGACGACGACTCGGCCCCGGCGAAGAAGAAGGATCCGCCGCCGCCGAAGGAGGAGCGGAGCGAGGCTGCTCCCAGGAAGGACGTCATCGAGATGAAGATGACGCCGAAGAAGGAAGAGGAAGATCTGCGCGACGACCAGCCGCGCGCGACCGCCCCCCCGCCGCGGCAGGAAGAGGAAGCGGCTCCGCCCCCGAAGAAGAAAGCCGAAGAGAAGAAGGATCCTCCGAAGAAGAAGGAAGAGGATCACGACGACCTGCGGTTCTACTGAGTCAGAGGTTCGAGTACCGGTAGACCGGGTCGAGCGCCTCGGCAGAGTCGATCTGGTTGAGCGGCTTGATGATGCCGTCGTCGATTCCGTAGACCCAGCCGTGGAGCGTCAGCGGCTCCGACCGCGTCCACGCACCCTGCACGATGGTGGTCTTCGCGAGGTTGAGCACCTGTTCCTCGACGTTGAGCTCGACCAGCCGATCGATGCGCTGATCCTCGTCTTTGATCGCCAGCAGCTCGTCCTGGTGGAAGCGGAAGACGTCTTCGATGTTCCGCAACCAGTTGTTGATGATGCCGAGGTTGAGGTGCCCCGCGGCCGCCTTCACGCCTCCGCAGCCGTAGTGGCCGCAGACGATGATGTGCTTCACGTGCAGCACGTTCACCGCGTACTCGAGCACCGACAGCAGGTTGAGATCGGTGTGCACCACCATGTTGGCGATGTTGCGGTGCACGAAGACTTCGCCTGGCTGCGTGCCGGTGATCACGTTGGCCGCGACGCGCGAGTCGCTGCAGCCCACCCAGAGAAACTCGGGGGACTGAATGTGCAGGAGCCGGTTGAAGTAGTCCGGATCTTCCTTCACCCGGGCCGCGGCCCAGGCCTTGTTGAGGTCGAGAATTCTGACGAGATTGTCCATGGGGCGAACGGCCCATTAACCATGAGGCCGGCTCTGCGCCAGCCCGTTCTCGAGGCCCTCGCTCAGGTGAGCCTCGTCAGCGCCCACTGAGCGGCTTCGCGAACCCGCTCGTCCGGATCTTCCGAGAGCCGTTGGAGCACTCCGCGCGCCCCGGCGTCTCTCACCGCGCCCAGGGCGTAGGCCGCGTTGCGGCGCAGCCCGTCGAAGCCTGCCCGTGCCAAGGCCGAGCCCGGCACCCAGGCGTCGTATTCGGCGCGCGTCATGGCGGCCAGCCCGCGCACCGACTGCTGCGCCAGCGATCGCGGCTCGAAGCGCGAGCCTGCCTTCACCGGCGTCTTGTTGAGGGGGCAGACGTCCTGGCAGATGTCGCAGCCGAACACGGTCTCCTTGAAGAACTCGCGCAGCGGCTCGGGCGCGGAATGATCGTTCTCGATGGTCTGGTACGAGAGGCAGGCGCCGGCGTCGATCACCCGGTCCGCGACGATCGCCGAGGTCGGACAGGCATCGATGCAGATGCGGCAGCGGCCGCAGGGGTCCTGATCGAGCGGGTTCGCGTACACGTCGACCGGGGCGTCGAGCACCATGGCGGAGAGCACCACCCACGAGCCGAACTCGGGCGTGCTCAAGCACCCGTTCCTGGTCACGGTGCCCAGGCCCGCGCGCACCGCCCACACCTTCTCCATCAGCGGGCTCGCATCGACCGAGCCGTAGTCATTCACTCCCGGGAACTGCGCGCGCAACGAGCGGCGCAGCGAGCGCATGCGATCGCGCATGGTCGCGTGGTAGTCGCGGCCGCGCGCGTAGCGGGCCACCGGGGAAGGGTCGTCGGAGTGCCAGTAGTTGCACGCCAGCGCCATCACCGTACGCGCGCCGGGCAGCAGCCTGGTGACGTCGAGGCGCTCGTCGACCCGCTGCGCCATCCAGTCGAGATCGGCGTGGTGTCCCTGGGCGAGCCACTCCAGCAACACCTCGCCCGGTATCGGCTCCGCCTTGGCGAAGCCGACCAGCTCGAACCCCGCCCGCTTCGCCAGGGAGGCGAGCTGCGCCGAAGGAAGGATCATGAGCTCTTCGGCGCCACCCACGGCACGTCCTTCACCCCAGCGTGATGGTTGGCGTAGCGCGCCATGGCGAACAGCAGGTCCGACAGGCGGTTCAAGAAGACCACCACCTGGGCATCGACGAGGCCCTGGCGAAAGAGCGGCACCACGTGGCGCTCGGCGCGGCGGCACACCGTGCGAGCGAGGTGGAGCGCGGCCGCTGGCTTGCTCCCGCCAGGGAGGATGAAGGCGGTGAGCGGCGCCAGCTCGAGATCGTACGAGTCGATCGCGTTCTCCATGGCGGTGATCCACGAGTCCTGCACGCGGGGAATGTGCGCGGCGGCCTTGCTGTCGTGGGGCGTGGCGAGAATGGAGCCCACGGTGAAGAGCTGATCCTGCAGCGACTGCGCGAGGGGGTCGAGCGGCCCCAGGCCCTCTGCCCGCGCGAGGCCGAGCACGGAGTTGAGCTCGTCGACCTGTCCGTACGCCTCGACCCGGGGGTCGTCCTTGCCGACCCGCCCTCCGCCAAACAGGCCCGTGTCTCCCGCGTCTCCGGTCTTCGTGTAGATCTTCATGGGGTCTCGGCTCGGCGCAGGTCGACGAAGGTGACGCCCGGGGTGGTGCCCGGCTCACGCTTCACCTCGGTCCACTCAGAAGGGACCAGCGCAGGAAAGAAGGTGTCGGCTTCGACGTCCCGGTCGAGTTCCGTGAGGAACAGGTGCGTCACGCTCGGCAAGGCGTCGGCATAGAGCTGGGCGCCGCCGATGATGAACGGCAGCTCGTCTTGCGCCGTCAACGCGAGCGCCCGCTCGAGCGAGCTGGCCGACTCGCAGCCGGGGAAGGTCGTAGTGCCGCGGGTGACGACGATGTTCCTGCGCCCGGGGAGCGGCTTGCCGATCGACTCGTGGGTCTTGCGGCCCATGATGATCGCGTGGCCCAGGGTGAGCGCCTTGAAGCGCTTCAGATCCTCCGGCACGTGCCAGGGCAGCGCGCCCTTCAGCCCGATTCCGCGATTGCGCGCGAGGCCTGCGATCAACGCGAGCGGCTTCACACCGCGACGCTCGCTTTGATCGCCGGGTGCGGCTCGTAGCCCTCGAGGGTGAAGTCCTCGAACTGGAAGTCGAAGAGACTGGTGCGCGCGGGGTTCACCTTCATCTTCGGGAACGCGCGCGGCGCGCGGGAGAGCTGTTCCTTCGCCTGCTCGAGGTGGTTCGA
>VFKJ01000127.1 GCA_009885595.1 Myxococcales bacterium
ATCGAACTGCGCCGGGGTGCCGGCGCGTACATCTGCGGCGAAGAGACGGCGCTCTTCAGCTCGCTCGAGGGCCTGCGCGGGGAGCCGCGCAACAAGCCGCCCTTCCCGGTGCTGTCGGGCCTGTTCGGCAAGCCCACCGCGGTGAACAACGTGGAGACGCTCGCCGCGGTCCTCGACATCGTGCGCGACGGCGCGGCCGCGTACGGCAGCGTCGGCACCCCCGGCTCTCCGGGCACCAAGCTGTTCTGCCTGTCCGGGAAGATCGAAAGGCCCGGGGTCTACGAGGTCCCCTTCGGCACCAGGCTCGACGAGCTGATCGCGCTCGCGGGCGGGGTGCCCTCCGGCAAGAAGCTCAAGGCCGTGCTGCTCGGCGGCGCCGCGGGCGTCTTCGTGGGTCCCAAGCAGCTGGGCGTGCGGCTCTCCTTCGAGCACACGAGGGAAGCGGGGCTGACGCTGGGCTCCGGCGTGGTGATGGTGTTCGACGAGACCGACGCGCTGTTGCCGCTCTTGCAGCGCATGGCCGCCTTCTTCCGCGACGAGTCGTGCGGCCAGTGCGTGCCCTGCCGGGTGGGCACGGTGCGCCAGGAAGAGCTGCTCGCCCGCCTCGCCAACGCCCCGCCCTCCGCTGACGATCTCTCGATGCTCGAGGAGCTGGGCCAGGCGATGCGCGACGCCAGCATCTGCGGCTTGGGGCAAACGGCCTCGTCCGCCATCGAGTCGGCGCTCGCGCTGTTCAAGTACGAGGAGCTCCGGTGAGTGCGCGCAGCGTGGAGCTCACCATCGACGGCCAGAAGGTCTGGGTGCCCGAGGGCACCACCCTGCGCGCCGCCTGCGAGGGCCAGGGCATCGAGACGCCCACCCTGTGCTGGGCGGAGAACCTCACCCCGGTGAACGTGTGCCGCCTCTGCGTGGTCGAGGTGGAAGGCGCGCGCGTGCTCGCCCCCGCCTGCTCGCGCAAGGTGGAGAGCGGAATGGTGGTGCACACCGACAGCCCCCGGGTGCGCACCTCGCGCAAGGTGGTGCTCGAGCTGCTGGGCTCCTCGGTGGACATGTCGCTCTCCCCGATCTTCCAGAAGTACGCCAAGCGCTACGGCGCGAAGCCCGCGCGCTTCGGGGAGCAGGCGGCGCCCGCCGCTCCGCACGGCCACGCCGGTCACCACGAGGCCCCCGACGGGGATCACGCCGCCTCGCTCGCGCAGCCGGTGAAGATCGACAACGAGCTCTTCGTGCGCGACTACGCCAAGTGCATGTTGTGCATGAAGTGCGTGGAGGCCTGCGGCAGCGACGCCCAGAACACCTTCGCCATCGCGGTGGCCGGGCGCGGCTTCGAGGCGCACATCTCGACCGAGCACGACACCCCGCTGCCCGACTCCGCTTGCGTGTTCTGCGGCAACTGCGTGGGGGTGTGCCCCACCGGCGCGCTCATGTTCACCCCCGAGCACGAGCTGCGCGCGAAGGGCACCTGGGACGAGACGAAGCAGACCGTCACCGACACCATCTGCTCCTACTGCGGCGTGGGCTGCACGCTCACCTTGCGGGTGCAGGACAACAAGATCGTCCGGGTGACGTCGCCCTCCGACAGCTCAGTGACCGGCGGCCACCTCTGCGTGAAGGGCCGGTTCGGCTGGGGCTTCGTCGAGGGCGACGGCGAGTAGTCAGCTTCGCTGCTGCACCGGCAGCGACACCTGGAAGCGGGTGCCCTCGCCGACGTTGCTGCTCACGTCGATCTTCCCGCCCAGCTCCTCGACGATCTGCTTGCTGATGGCGAGCCCCAGACCGGTGCCGCCGTCGACCTTGGTGGTGAAGAAGGGGTCGAACACCCGGCTGAGCACCTCGGGCGGAATGCCCGAGCCGTTGTCCCCCACCTCCAGCACGGCGTGGTCGTCGCGCAGCGAGAGCTTCACGGTGAGCAGGTTGCGCTGCCGCTGCGCGGGGTCGAGCGCCTCGATGGCGTTGACCAGCAGGTTGAGCACCACCTGGCCCAGGCGGGTGCGGGAGGTGCGAATGGGCGGCACCTCGCAAGTGGTGAGCTCGAGCTGGCCGCGGTGCCGCACTTCACCGGCCGCCGAGCGCACCGCGAACTCCACCACCTCCTTGAAGTTGACGTCTTCGTCCTTGCGCGAGCGGGCCGACTGATCGACCGAGCTGATGATCTCCACCAGCGACCGCACCGAGGTGCGCGAGTCCTTCAGCGCGGCGTCCAGCATCTTCTTTTCCGGCACCTCGCCCACCAGCTCGCCGATGAGCTCCAGGTTCATGGTGAGCGCGGTGAGCGGCCCCCTCAGCTCGTGGGCGACGCCCATCGCGACCACCCCCAGCGCGTACATGCGCTCGGTGCCCCGCATGCGCCGCTCCAGCTCGTGGGCCCAGCGCACCGCCTGGTACCGCTCCACCGCCTGCACCAGCACCTGGCGCAGCTCCACCGGTTCCCAGGGCTTGCGCAGGTAGAGGTGCACCTGGCCGCGGTTGATGCTGTCGATGGCCGCCTCGAGATCCGAGTACGCGGTCATCAAGATGCGCACGGTGTCGGGGAACTCGGTGCGCACCACGTCGAGGAGATCGGTGCCCGACATCCCGGGCATGCGTTGATCGGTCACCAGCACGGCGACCTCGTGCTTTCGCATCAGCTCGAGCGCGGCCGCGCCCCCGGGGGCGGTGAGCACCGAGACGCCCGAGCCCTTGAGCCCCGCAGCGAACACCACGAGGTTCGCCACCTCGTCATCGACATAGAGAACTGAAGGAGGCGTCACCGGGTACCTTTGGGGAGCTCGACCGTGAACGAAGTACCACCGCCGGGGCGGGGCGCAAATCGCAGCTCGCCGCCCCACCGCGCCAGCGACTGCCTGGACAGATACAGGCCCAGGCCCGTGCCTTCGCCCGGATCGCGGGTGGTGAAGAACGCATCGAACAGCCGCGGGGCGATGTCCGCCGGCACGCCGGGGCCGTCATCAGCGACGGTGATCTGCACCTTGTCACCCTCTTCCTTCACGCCCAGCCAGAGGTTCTTCGCCGGCGAGCGAATGCCGTTGTCGATCAGGTTCACGAAGATCTGGTTGAGCTCCGCGGCCGAGGCCACCACGTGCGCGTCGGTCTGGTAGTCGCGGTGCACGCCGACGTCGGCCAGGCGGTGCGCCATCAGCCGCACGCTGGAGTCGAGGCCCTCGCGCGGATCCACCGGCCGCGTGCCGCCGCCGTCGCCGGGGCTGACGTGCGAGAGCAAGGCGCTGCTGATGACGTTGATCCGCTGCGCGCCGTCGGCGATCACCGAGAGCAGCTGCTGGTCGGACTCGTCGAGGCCTTCACGGGCCTGCAGGGCGCGTACGCCGTTGAGCACCGCGTTGACGGGGTTGCGCACCTCGTGCCCCACCCCCGCGGCCAGGGTGCCCACCGCCGCCAGCCGGGCCTGGGCGGCGAGCTGCAAGGCCATCGAGCGCAGCCGCAACTGCGCCTGCACCCGGGCCACCAGCACGCGCGGGTGAAAGGGCTTCTCCACGAACTCGTCGGCGCCCGCGGCGAAGCCCTCGATGGCGGCGTCGGTGCCCGCGCGCGCGGTGAGGAGGATCACCGGGGTGGCGGCCAGCGCGGCGTCTGCCTTGACGGCGATGCACAGCGCGGTGCCGCTCAGGCCCGGCATCATCACGTCGGAGAGCACCAGGTCGGGCCGCTCCTTCTTCACCTGCGAGAGGCCCGCGGTGCCGTCGGCGGCCACCAGCACGTCGAAGGCGACCGAGAGCAGGTCGACCAGCATCGCGCGCACGTCGGGGTTGTCTTCCACCACCAGCACGCGGGCGCGGCGGCCTCGAAGAGGGGCGGAGGGGTCTGGGTGGCGCGGGGGCTGCTGGCGAGCAGCTCGCGCTCCGCGGGGGTGAGGGCTTCGAGCTCGGCGTCGCTGGCGCGGCGGGAATGCGCCCCCTCCACCTGCACGCGGCGGCGCTCCAGCACCTCGGGGTTGAAGTGCGCCTTGCCGCGGGGCAGCGTGAGGGTGAACTCGGCGCCCCTGCCCAGCTCGCTGCTCACCCCCAGCCTTCCGCCGTGGAGCTCGACCAGGTTGCGCGCCAGCGCCAGCCCGATGCCCACCCCGCCCACCCGCCGGGCCGAGCCCTCTTCCGCCTGGTAGTAGCGCTCGAAGATGCGGGAGAGCGCCGCGGGCGCGATGCCAGGGCCGGTGTCCTTCACCTTGACGCACACCTCTTTGGCGGTCTCCTCCACCCGCAGGGTGACGGTGCCGCCCGCGGGGGTGAACTTGAAGGCGTTGCCCAGCAGGTTGGAGAGCGCGCTGTCGAGGCGGTGCGAGTCACCCCAGACGTCGGAGGTGGACGCTGCCCCTTCCACCACCAGGCGCAGCCCCCTCGCCTCGGCGGCGCTGGCGAAGAGCAAGGCGAGCTGGCGGGTCATCGCGCCCACGTCGACCGGGGCGAGATCGAGCCGCAGCTGACCTGCGTCGATGCGGGAGAGGTCGAGGAGATCGTCGATCAACCTCAGCAGGCGCGAGGCGTTGCGGCGCAGCCCCTCGAGCAGGCGGCGCTCGTCGACGGGGA
>VFKJ01000841.1 GCA_009885595.1 Myxococcales bacterium
CCCCGCTGCGCAGGGAGAGGTTTCAGGCGGAGAGGAGCGACTGCAGCGCGGCCCAGCCCCACCACGCGCCCACGCCGGTCGAGAACGTGCCGGTAAACAGCAGCAGCCCCGCGGCCAGCCTGGGCGCGCGCGCGAGCTTCATCAGCGGCACCCCGGCGAGCCCGGTCAGCAACGACATGCCCGCCACGCTGCCGATGCCGAACAGCGCGATGTAGCTCAGCCGCGCCGACGCGGTCGGCAGCTCCGCGAGCACCAGGGCGGTGAGCGCCCCGCTGCCGGCCAGCCCGTGCATCAGGCCGATCAGCAGGGGCCGGGTCGCGAGCGTCCACCGGCTCAGGTGAAGGTGCTCTGAGGGCGCCGCGTGCGTGTGCGTGAGGTGGCCGTGCTCGTGCGTGTGCGCGAAGCCCGCGCGGCCCTCTCTTACCGCCCGCACCACCGCGCGCACGCCCAGCGTCATGATCATCGCCGCGACCGCGAGCTCGAACACCAGCCCCAGCCGGGTGGGCATCTGCGCGCCCAGCAGCGCCAACGAGCCGCCCACGAGCAACAAGGAGATGGTGTGGCCCAGCCCCCAGAAGACGCCCAGGCGCAGGCCGGCCCGCAGTCCGCCGTGCTCGGCGCTCGCCAGGGTGGAGACCGCGGCGAGGTGATCGGGCTCCAGCGCGTGGCGCATGCCCAGCGTCAGTCCAACCAGGCTTGGCAAGAGCGCCGACACGACTTTTGGCTTAGCCGAGGTGACCGGCGATGGCGAGCCGACGGGCGAGGGTTAGTAATACGGTCGTGCCCCCCACCTCCCCGTACGCCGCCGCGGCGCTCGCGCTGCTCGAAGACCTCCAGCGCCGGTTTCTCGAGGCGGTGGGGCCCTCGGAGTTCGCGGCGCACCAGTGGCTGCGTGATGGGGGCCGGCACGGGGGCGGCCGGCGCTACGCCTGCGAGGAGACCGCGCGCTTCAACCGCGCCTCCCTCAACGTGTCCTGCGTGCACTACGACGACGAGCCGCAGCGCAAGCTGGCCTCGGCCACTGCGCTCTCGACGATTCTTCATCCCTCGCACCCGCGCGCGCCGTCGCTCCACCTGCACGCGAGCTTCACGGAGCTCCGCGAGGGCAAGGGCACGTGGCGGCTGATGGCCGACCTCAACCCCTCGCATGAGGACGCGGCGGAGAAGGAGCGCTTCGAGGCGAGCCTGAAGCGCGTGGCGCCGGAGTCGTTCGCTCGCGCCCGCGCGCAGGGCGATCGCTACTTCTTCATTCCCGCCGCGGGGCGGCATCGGGGCGTCACCCATTTCTACCTGGAGGACTTCACCTCGGGAGACTTTGACGCCGACCTCGCGCTGGCGGAGCGCTTCGTCAGCGCGGTGATCGCGACCTGGGTGGAGTTGCTGAACGCGCCCCGGGCTGATCCCACCGCGGAGGAGCGGGACCAGCAGCTCGCGTACCACACGCTGTACTTGTTTCAGGTGCTCACGCTCGATCGCGGCACCACCTCGGGGCTGCTGGTGCACGATCAGAACGATCTCGGCGTGATGGGCTCGCTGCCGTCGTGGGTGGACCGCGCGCAGCTCGCTTCGTGGGAGCCGAAGATGGTGAAGCCGCAGGACGCGTTGTTGCGCGAGTTGGTCGCTGCGCTGCCTGAGGTGCAGCCGGCTCGTGTCAGCGACGAGGTGCGGGTGGCGCTGGCGAAGATCGTTCGTGCGCACTACCGCGCGCATCCCGAGGCGATGGAGCTGCAGGCGGGGAGATAGGCGACTCTTCCCCTCTCCCCCGCCGGGGGAGAGGGAGAGCGTGCTATGCGGATCAGCATGTCGCGCGTCGTCATCGCCGGAGCCGGCGCCCTCGGAAAATCTCTCGCCACCCAGCTCTCCGCGACGCACGAAGTTCGCGCGGTGCGCGCCTCGGGTGCGCTGCCCGCGCCCTCCGAGCGGCTGAGCTGGTTCCAGGCCGACCTCCTCACCCTGCACGGCGCCGAGGTCGCCTTCACCGGCGCGCACACCGTGGTGCTGCTCGCCCAGGCCCGCCGCGCACCAGCCCGGCTGCAGCGCGCCTCGCTCATCGATCTCGACCTGCTCCTCGCCGACTCGGTCGCGCGCGCCGCCAGGCTCGTCGGGGTCAAGCACCTCGTCGTGTTCGCCTGCGGTGAGGCCGACGCGCGCCTTCCGCTGCTGGAGAAGAGCGGCGTGCCTCTCTCGGTGCTCCGCGGCGGAGGACCTGATCCCGTCGCGCAGCTCGCGGCGATGGTCGAGGCCGGCCCTGACGGCGGCTCGTCCCAGACCGCGGCGTGGACCGGCGCCAGCCCCGAGGCGCGCGTGCCCCTGCTGGCGACCTGCTCCGTGCAACGCGCCACCCGCCCGCCCGGCTGGTCTGCGCTCGACCTCGCGCGCGCGTACTTCGAGTGGCTCCCCGGCGAAGTGCCGCTGGTGAAGACCTCCGAGCGCCAGGGCGTGTTCGCGGTCTCCATGGCCGGCGCGCGCGGGCTGGTGCTGCGGCTGGTGCCAGGGCGCTCGAGCCCCGACTGCGCCTCTCTCGCGGTGGCCGACGGACTGCTGGCGGGCCGCTCGGACGGCGACTCGCGCTTCGAGTTTCGGGTGTTGCTCGACGGCGTCACCGCGATGACGGCGCTGGTCGACTTCCGCCCCGCGCTGCCCGCGCTCGTCTACCGCTTCAGCCAGGCGATCATCCACGAGCGGGTGATGCGCCGCTTCGCCGCCTGGCTGGCCGAGCAGAAGGGCCCGCCTCCGTGAAGCTGGGCACGCTCCGCGTGGGCGCCCACGTGGCCCTCGAAATGCACTAGAGGCCCCCTATGTCCGACTGTCTCTTCTGCAGAATCGTCGCCGGCCAGATCCCCGCCAAGAAGGTGCATGACGACGCGCTGTGCATCGGCTTCCTGGACATCAACCCGCAGGCCCCGCACCACGCGCTCTTCATTCCGAAGCGGCACCTCGCCACCGTGAATGACGCCACCCCCGAAGATCGTGAGCTGCTCGGGCACCTCGTGATCGCCGCCGGAAAGTACGCGCGCGAGCAGGGCTTCTCCGACACCGGTTACCGGTTGGTGATGAACACCAACTCAGCCGCCGGGCAGACCGTCTTCCACGTGCACCTGCACCTGCTGGGCGGCCGGCAGCTGACCTGGCCGCCGGGGTAATTTCAGTCGGACGCTTCCTCGCGGTGACGTCGTTACAGCGCGGCGGTTGCTCGGGCGCGCACATGTCCGTTCGGGTGCCGAGGCCGCCTGAAACGTCGCTGGTTCGCGCGTTGAGGGCGCGGGGTCGCGGGCCGTACGGTGTCACATGCGCTGCCTCACGCTGCTGCTGTGCCTCGCGTCGTCGGCTTGCGGCGTCACGTCCGCCCCGGCTGCGGTGGCGGCGCTGCCCGAGCCCCTCGAAGAAGCGGCGATGGAAGAGGCTGCCCCGCCAGTGTTCCCGGCCTCGGTGGCGTCCCTCAAGGTGCGGCAGTCGACGACGGTGCGATCGCTGCCGGACGATCGCTCGGCTCCGCTGGGCGTGCTGGCTCAGGACATGCGGGTGAAGTGGCGCGGCGCGGAGTCGGGGCCCGGGTGCGAGCGGTGGATCGAGATCGAGCCCAGAGGCTTCGTGTGCGAACGCATGCTCGAGCCGTCGCGGCAGGCGCCCTTCGCCATCGAGCTCCCGCGGCTGGACACCGGTGCCATTCTCCCCGGCATCTACGGCGTCCCGCTGGGGCGGCATCGCCAGTTCCGCTCGCTCTCGGTGCTGCTCAAGTTTCGCGAGGCGGTGAAGGTTCGCGGGCGCAGCTACTTGAAGACGGGGCTGGGGAAGCTTGTCGATTCGCGAAAGGTGCGCGTCAAGCAGCCCTCGACGTTCTCGGGCATTTTCCTGAAGAGCCCCGAGGCGCCGCTGTTGCCGTTTGCCTGGGCCCGGTCGCGCTCGTCTCCCAGGGGCCCCATCGCCGTGTGGAGCGATCCCGAGGACGGCGAGCTGCTCGGCGTGCTCGAGCCCCGCGCGACCGTTCCCATCCTCGGCCAGAGCGAAGACGGCTTGTGGGCGCGGGTGGCCGAGGATGCCTGGATTTCGTTCGACGATCTGCACGTGGCCCGGATGGTGAACACGCCCGCGGGCGTGGGGCCGGGCGAGCGCTGGCTCGACGTCGACCTCGCCGAGCAGGTGCTGGTCGCCTACGAAGGCCAGCGGCCCGTCTTCACCACGCTGGTCTCGACCGGAACGGCGAACCCCACGCCCGAGGGCTCGTATCGCATCTGGATCAAGTTCTCCGAGGCGGACATGCAGGGGGACGCCGGCGACCATCGCTACTCGGTCTCGTCGGTGCCGTGGACGATGTACTTCTACAAGGACTTCGCCCTGCACGCCGCCTACTGGCACGACAACTTCGGCGATCCGCGCAGCAACGGGTGCGTCAACCTCTCTCCGCAGGACGCGCGCAGGCTGTACCAGTGGTCGTCACCCGAAGTGCCGACCGGCTGGTCGATGTCCTACGCCACGCCCGACGCGCCCGGCTCCCTGGTGCAGATTCGCAGGACCGTGTCCGCCTTCACCGACGCGCGCTCGCCCCCGCCCCGGGCACCTTCGAGGCCGCGCCGCACCGCTGAGGCGATCGCGAAGAGCCGCTGAAGGGTTTTCAGTCGAACCCGGGCACAGAGCCTGCGACGCTCCGCCGCCATGGGCCACCTCGAGCTGATCCCGAAGAAAGACGTCTCCAGCTTCCGCAAGATGGCAATCGGCACCTGGCAGACCGCCTACGATCCCACCGTCTACGGGACGATGCGCATTCGCATGGACAAGTCGCTCGCGTACATCGAGCGCTTCCGCGAAGTGCACGGCGTGCGGCTCACCGTCACGCACCTGGTGGCCAAGGCCGTCGCCGAAGGCCTCAAGCGGTGCCCCGACGCCAACGCGATTCTCCGGTTCAACAAGATCTACCTGCGCAAGCAGATCACCCTCTCGGTGCTGGTGGTGCAGGCCGACCAGGGCGACGGCAAGGTCGACCTCACCGCGGCGCGCATCGAGGACGCCGATCAGAAGACGCTCAAGACGCTCGCGGCCGAGATGCAGGACACCATCGACAAGGTGCGCAACCGCAAGGACCTGGCCCTCGAGAAGGGCAAGGGGACCATCGGCCTCATCCCCTTCATGTGGATGAACATGTTCCTCAAGCTGCTCGGCTTCCTCATGTACACGCTGAACATCGATCTCTCGTTCCTCGGCATGCCGAAGGACGCGTTCGGCGGCGTCACCATCACCAACGTCGGCAGCCTCGGCCTCGACATCGCGTACGTGCCGCTGGTGCCGTACACCAACACGCCCATCTTCATCGCGCCCGGCGCCGTGCTCGACATGCCGGTGGTGGAAGATGGAAAGGTGATCGCCGGCAAGGTGATGAGCCTCAACGCGAGCTTCGATCACCGCTTCATCGACGGCTTCCACGCGGGCGTCCTCGCGAAGACCGTCAAAGAGATGATGGAGAACCCGTTCGAGAAGTTCGACCCGGTCTGACTGGAGCACGCACATGAGACCCAACCTCGATCCGCAGGCGCCGATGCAACCGCAGGGCAGCTGGTTTTCCCGCAACTGGAAGTGGCTGGTGCCGGTGGGGTGCCTGGTGCCGCTGTTGTGCTGCGGGGGGATCGGAGGGGTGGCGTACTTCGCGGCCTCCACGATGATCAAGGGAAGCCC
>VFKJ01000555.1 GCA_009885595.1 Myxococcales bacterium
AAAATGCCGGCGCACCGACCCCTTCGCGCACTGAGAGGCCTGTTTTAATGCGATCGGCTTGAAAACTGGCGACCGACGCCCTTAACTGGCACACATGGGGTCGAAATCCAGCCGATCGGCCGAATCCGCGCTGCCGTGGATCACCGCGCTCGCAACCGAGGTCCGGAGAAAACGGAAGGTGCTCCGGCTCACGCAGAAGGAGCTCGCCGAGCTCTCAGGCTGCGGCCCCGACTTCCTCTACGACCTCGAGCGCGGCAAACCGACGGTGCGCCTCGACAAGCTGCTGCCGGTGCTCGAAGTCCTGGGGCTCCGGCTCTCGCTCGAGCCGAAGCGATGAGCACGGCGGATCCGAAGAGCGTCGAGACACTCGCGGTGTTCCGCAACACCACGCGTGTTGGTGAGCTGCGGCGCACCGCGCAGGGGTCGGTGTTCGAGTACGAGCGGTCGTTCTTCGAGGCCCACCGCGCGCGCCCGGGCGGGATCGCGACCCACCTCCCCTATGCGCAGCAGGTCATCGAGACCCGGGGCGCCAACCTCCACACCTATTTCGCGGGGCTGCTCCCTGAGGGGCTGCGGCTGCGCGCGTTGATGTCGCGCACGAAAACTTCCGAAGATGATCTCTTCACGCTGCTGGTCGCCGCGGGCACGGACTGCGTGGGCGATCTCTTCCCCGTGCTGCCCGGCACTGCGGTCGATCCGCTGGCGCGCGCCAGGGAGGAGGTCGCGGCGCTCGACACCGTTTCCTTCGTCGCGCTCTTCCAGCGCAGCCTCGAGTTGGAGGACGAGCCGACGGTCGCCGGGGTGCAGGAGAAGCTCTCGCCCGCGGTGATCTCTTTTCCGTTCGCCACCGCGGGCCGCAGGTGGATCCTCAAGCTCAACCCCGCCGACAAGCCGCTGCTCGTGGAGAACGAGTTCTTCTTCATGAGCATGGCGGTCGCCTGCGGGCTCGACGTCGCGAAGACACACCTGGTCCGCGATCGCACAGGCGCCGCGGGGCTCCTGGTGCAGCGGTTCGACCGCGTGCGCCGCGGGCGCCACTGGGAAGGCGTGCACCAGGAAGACGCCTGCCAGTTCCTCGATCGCTATCCCGCCGACAAGTACCGGCTGAACAGCGGCGACGTCGCGCGCGGCCTCGCGCACTGTGACTCGCCCCCCGCCGAGCGCGCCCGGCTGCTGGAGTTGATCGCCTTCAGCTACCTCATCGGCAACGGCGACCTCCACGCGAAGAACATCAGCATCGGAGGCGCGCGCGAGTCACTGCAGCTGAGCCCCGCGTACGATCTCCTCTCTTCCCGCCCGTACAAGGACCTGAAGCTCGCGCTGAAGTTCGAGGGGAGGGACGACAACCTGAAGCGCCGCGACTTCATCGAGTTCGGCAAGCGCTTCGGTGTGCTCCAGCCAGCCGTCGAGTCCCGCCTCGACCGCCTGGTCGCGCGCGCGGCGCCCTTTCTGACCCGCGTGAAGGAGATCGGCTTCGACGCCCGCCTCACCAAGCAGTTGGTGGACTTGATGAAGAAGCGGCTCGCTGCGCTGACTGCGCCTCTTGTTGCCCGCAAAGTAAGACGGTAATCTTACCGCGTGCGAACCACCCTCTCCTCAAAGGGCCAAATCGTCCTCCCGAAGGAGCTGCGGGAGCGTGACGGCATCGCGCCCGGCAGCGAATTCGACGTGAAGCGGGTGCGCGCTGGCGAGTACCGGCTGGTGCGTCGCAAGAAGAAGAACGCAGGCGTGGTCGACCGGCTGCTGGCCTGTCCCGAGAAGGACTGGTTCGTGCCGATCGCCTCGGAGTCTACGGACACGCTGTGAGGTACCTCGTCGACGCGAACGTCCTCAGTGAGACGACTCGCCATTCGCCTTCTCCCGAGGTGATCGATTGGCTTCGGCGCCATGAGGAAGAACTGGCCGTCGACCCCATCATCCTCGGGGAGCTCCACTTCGGTTTGCTGCTCCTTCCGAAGGGCAAGCGCCGCGCGAGGCTGGAGCAATGGTTCGTTGGCGCCGTGAAGAGCATTCCCTGTCTGTCCTGGACGGCCGAGACGAGCCTGGTCTGGTCCGACCTGCTGGCGTCTCTGCGGCGGCGCGGAAAGGCGATGCCCGTCAAGGACAGCCTGATTGCCGCGAGCGCGCTGCAGCACGAGCTGACGCTCGTGACCCGAAACGTCCGGGACTTCACGGCCTCCCGCGTGCGGTTGCTCGACCCTTTTGCCGTGCATTGAGCCGGCCTGTCGCCTGGAACCGGGAGCCGGGTTGACGGCCCGATGAAAAGGCGTAGAAGCGGCGCGCCGACAGGTGGCCCGTTGGGGGCCATCACACATAAGGGAAGCCGGTGAAATTCCGGCGCGGTCGCGCCACTGTGACCGGACCCTCCGCGTAGCTGCTTACGAGGAGACCGGAAGCCAGAGACCTGCCTGTCGGTGCGGAGCGGATACGCTCCGGTTGTCCTCTCTCTTCGCGAAAAGAGAGACGAGGGCCTGACGTGTTCACGTCTGCCGTGTGTCTCTCATTGGCGCTGGGTGCTGCGACCGCGGATGGCGGCGTGCTCGAGCTGCCGCCGGTCGACGTGGCGATGCCCGCGGTGGTGAGCGAGCCGCTCCCCTCGTCGCCGGTGGTGAGAGACCCTTCCGCCACCCTCACCACCCGCGACGCCACCCAGGCGCGCGCCGAAGCGAAGGACGCCTCTGAGCTGATCAGCACCACCGCGGGCGCCGTGGTGCAGGACTCCGGTGGCGCCGGCCAGCGCAAGACGCTCTCGCTGCGAGGCGCCGCGCCCAACGCCGTGCTGGTGCTGCTCGACGGGGTGCCGCTCGCCGGTCCCGGGGCCGCGATGGACTTGTCGCGCATTCCCACCTCGGCGCTCGAGCGCATCGAGGTGCTGCGCGGCGGAGGCTCGGCGCGCTACGGCCCGGGCGCGATGGGCGGGGTGGTCAACCTCGTCACCCGCACCCCCGGCGGCGGCACCCGGCTCTTCGCCGACGTCACCCAGGGCAGCTTCGTCACCACCCAGCTCTCCGCGGGCGGGAGCACCGCGCTCCTCGGCGGTGAGGGGCTGGTGCTGCTGCACGGGCTGCGCAGCGAGGGCACCTACGACTTCACCTACGACGCGCTCCCTTCCCTGGCAGGCAACGAGCTCACCACGCTGACCCGCACCAACAACGGCGCGCTGCAGGGCGGTGGCCTGTTGCGCTTCCGCAAGAGAATCGGGAGCACCCAGGTCGATTTGCTCGGCGAAGGCAGCGGGGAGACCCGGGGCCTCGCAGGCCCGGTGCAGAACCCCTCGGCGTCGGCGCGGCAGAGCACCGCGCGCGGCACCTTGTCCGCGCGCACCAGCACCAGCTTCGAGGCGGGCGGCTCGCTCTCCACCCTGGCCTGGGGGCGGGCCGACGACACCACCCTCAACGGCACCTTCTTCGGCGCGGGCACCTACCGCCAGACCGAGAGCTCGCTGGGCGTGGAGGCGGTCTACACCCGGCTCTTCGCGGGCCGGCACGGCGTCACCGCGCTGCTCTCGGGCGGCGGCGACTGGCTCGCGGTGCCTGGCGGGTCGAACCCCTCGTGGGGTCGCTTCGCCGCGATGGCGGGCGACGAGGTGCTGTTCTTCGAGGGCGCGCTGGCGATCAACGCGAGCGCGCGCGTCGACGTCGCCGGCCGCTTCGTGGTGTTCTCTCCCAAGCTGGGGGTGGTGGCCGAGTTGCCGAAGGGGTTCTCGGTGCGCGCGAACGCAGGCCAGGCGAGCCGGCCACCCGCGTTCACCGAGCTGTACGTGATGCAGGGCACCATGCTGCCCAACCCCGACCTGCGCCCCGAGCGCGCGCTCACCGGCGACGTGGGCGCGGCGTGGAAGAACGAGCTGGCGCGCGTCTCGGCCACCGGCTTCCTCTCGCTGTACGAAGATCTGATCAGCTACGAGTACTACCCCCCGAACCTGGCGCGCCCGTACAACTTCCAGGCGGCGCGCGTCGCCGGCGTGGAGGTGGAGGCGGCGGTGACGCCCTGGCGCTGGCTGGAGGCCGCGGCGAGCTACACCTTCCTCGACACCCAGAACCAGAAGGACGACCCGCGCTACTACCTCAAGGCGCTCCCGTTCCGCCCTGCGCACCGGGTGCACGCGCGCGTGTCGGGTGGACCGGAGTGGCTCAAGGGCCGCGCCGAGGTGCTCTTTCAGTCCTCCCAGTTCACCAACCGCACCCAGACGCTCTCGCTGCCCGCGCGCGCCTTCGTGAACGTGGGCCTCACCGCGCGTCCGTGGAAGGACCCGCTCGTCACCTTCAGCGTCGAGCTCAAGAACCTGCTCGACGTGCAGACGCAGGACCTCGACGGCTACCCGCTGCCGCCCCGCTCGGTGTTCTTCACCGTGGGCCTCGCGTGGGACGCCAGGCCGCCGGTCGTCGGCCAGCGCGTCGAGCCCACCCCCTCCCTGGCATCCCGATGAATCACTTTCCCTCGAAGGAGCAGTCCACCATGAAGCAGTTGCTCGTCCTCTCCGTGTTCACCTCCGTGTTGCTGATGGCCTGCCCGCCCACCGGCGTGGTGTGCAAACCCGGCACGCTCCCCTGCGGCACCGGCTGCATCGACCCCACGTCTGATCGCCGCAACTGTGGCGCGTGCGGCACCGCCTGCGGCACCGAGCAGGACTGCCTGGCGAGCACCTGCACCTGCCGCACCGGCACCACCTTCTGCGTCGACACCGGCACCTGCGCCAACACCGCCTTCGACCCGAAGAACTGCGGCCAGTGCACAGTGGCGTGCGCCACCGGCCAGGTGTGCGAGGCGGGCCTGTGCAAGGTGAGCTGCAGCCTCGGCGTCACCCAGTGCGGCGCGTCGTGCGTCGACGTGAGCACCGACGAGAGCCACTGCGGCGCCTGCGGCGTCACCTGCGCGCAGGGTCAGCAGTGCAAGGCCGGGGTGTGCGACTACGAGGTGGTCGCCGCCTGCTACTGGAGCGGCCAGCTGGTCGGCTTCGACCCCGCCACCCGCGTGAAGGGCCCGCTGTCCGACGTGGGCAGTAACCCCGCTGCGTTGGCGCGCCTCGGGGACACGGTGCTCTCCGCGGACGGAACGGATCGCCGCCTCTACGCCGCGCTCCCCACCGCGGGCGGGCAGTACGCGCTCACCAACCGCGCGGTGACGACGGGCAACGTGCCCAACCAGGTGCTGGTCGATCGTCCCTTCGTCTACGTGGTGAACGCGGGCTCGGGCACGGTGCAGGTGCTGCGCGAGGGCACGGACGGCGGCGGCGCCATCGAGCTCGACGCCGGCATCGAGGGCACGCTCGCCCTGGTCACCGTCGCCGAGCTCAACCTGGGTATGAACACCTTCCCGCAGGGCGTGGCGAAGGTGGGCACGCAGCTGTGGGTGCCGCTGTACGGCGGCTACGGCGCGGAAGCGGCGGACGCGGGCCAGGAACTCCAGAAGATCGATATCAGCAACCCAGCCGCGCCGACGCTGGCGGGCCGGGTGACGCTCAAGGGCCAGGACCTCAGGGCCTTCGACGGCGGCGCCCCGGTGGCGCGCCCGTGGGCCATCACCGCGAAGGGCGGCAAGCTCTACGTCGCCCTCAACAACTTGAACCCTGACACCTACGCCCCCGAAGGCCCGGGCCTGCTGGCGCGGGTGGATTCGTCGAACGACACGGTG
>VFKJ01000885.1 GCA_009885595.1 Myxococcales bacterium
GGCGCTGCCGAAGGACGCGGAGGTGGTGGTGATCGCGACAGGGCACGGGCTCAAGGACATCGACGCACCGCTGGCGCGGGTGAAGATTCCGGCGGCGATCGATCCGCTGCTGGAGAATGTCCCCCTCTCCCCCGCGGGGGAGAGGGTCGGGGAGAGGGCTTGACGCCTTCATGAACGAGCTCGGCTCCATCCTCACCGCCGCGCGCAAGGCCTGGGCCCGAAGCGAAACCCCGGTCCTCGCGACGGTCATCGCCACGCGCGGCAGCTCCTACCGCAAGCCCGGCGCGCGCATGCTGGTCACCACCGAAGGCTGGCAGGCCGGCAGCATCAGCGGCGGCTGTCTCGAGTCCGACGTGGTGCGCCGCGCCGCGTGGCTGGTGCAGGAGGGCAAGCCCATCGTCCGCACCTACGACACCTCGGCCGACGGGGAAGTCGCGCTCGGCTGCGGCGGCGAGGTCGACGTGCTGCTCGAGCCGTTCCGCGCGGACAGCGCGGTCGCGCGCGCGATGGTGCAGGTGCTGGAGACGCGAAAGCCGGTGACCTTCACGGTGATGGAGGGCCGGGACGAAACACTGCGGCCCTCACCCCGCCTGGTGCTCTGCGGCGCGGGGCACGACGCGCTGCCGATGCACACGATGGCGCAGACGCTCGGGTGGGACGTGCAGGTGGTCGACTGGCGTCCGGCGCAGGCCGCGGCGCAGCGCTTCCCCGGCGCGACGACGCAGGTGTTCGCACCCGAGGCGTTGAGCTCGTTGCCGCTCGAGCAGGGCTGCGCGGTGGTGATCATGTCGCACCACCTCATCTACGACGCGCGCGTGCTCGAGGCGGTCTGCCGCTCGCCGCTCCCTGCGTACATCGGCGTGCTCGGACCGACCAAGCGCACGAAGGACCTCCTCGCGATGTTGCCGAAGGATCTTCCGCTCGCGCGACTCCACGCGCCGGTGGGCCTGGCGCTCGGCGGTGAAGGGCCCGCGGCGGTCGCCTTGTCGATCCTCGCGGAGATCCACGCGGTGCTGCACGGCGCGCGTGGGACTCCGATGACGAATTGGTGAGCTGGCAGCTGGGCGTCGCGGCCGAGCCGTGGTCAGCGCTCCCGTCACTCGGCGAAGTGGCAGGCGACGCCGTCCTTCAGCAGGGGGCGCTCAGCGCGGCAGCGCTGCTGATCAGGCGCGCTGAGCTTCGCGTAGAGCGGACAGCGCGGGTGAAAGGTGCAGCCGCTCGGGGGCGCGAGCGGCGAGGGAATCTCTCCCGTGAGCACCACCCGCTGCGTGGGCGCCCCGCCCAGCCTGGGAATCGCCGAGAGCAGCGCGCGCGTGTACGGGTGACGCGGGGCCGCGAAGAGCTTCTCGGTGGTGGCCTGCTCCACCACCCGCCCCAGGTAGAGCACCGCGACGTCGTCGCAGACCCGGCGAATCACCTTCAGGTCGTGGCTGATGAAGGCCATCGTGAGGTGGTGCCGCTGCTTGAGCTCGAGCAGCAGGTTGAGGATCTGCGCCTGCACCGAGACGTCGAGCGCTGACACCGGCTCGTCCGCCACGAGGAACTTCGGCTCGGCCGCCAGCGCGCGCGCGATGACGATCCGCTGGCGCTGGCCGCCGGAGAACTCGTGCGGCAGCCGGGTGAGGTGCTCGGCCTTGAGCCCCACCTGCTCGAAGAGCGAAAGCACGCGCTCGTCGCGCTGCGCTTCCGTGAGGTCTGGACGATGCACCTCGAGCGGCTCTCGGACTGCGTCTCCTACTTTCCGCCGCGGATGCAGCGAGGAGTACGGATCCTGAAAGACCAGCTGCATGTGCCGGCGCAGCAGACGCAAGGGCTCGGGCGCGAGCGCGCCCAGGTCGTTCGCTTCGAAGTGCGCGGTGCCTTCCGTCGGACGAAGCAGGCCCAGCAGGACTCGGCCCAGCGTCGACTTGCCGCTCCCGCTCTCTCCCACGATGCCCAACGTGCGGCCTTCGGTGAGGGACAGGGTGACGCCGTCGAGCGCCCACAACATGCGGGGCTTGCCGAAGAGGGCTCGGCTCGCGTCGAACCCCACCCGGACGCCGTCGACGCGCGCGAGCTCAGACATGAGAAAGCCTCGAGGGAGACAGGGGAAAGAGGCAGCGCACCTCGTCAAGCAACGACACCGGACTCTTCGTGCACTCCGGGCGCGCCTGCGGACATCGCTCGGCGAAGCGACAACCCGGCAACGGCAACCGCAGATCCGGCACCGTGCCGGGGATTTCCTTCAGGCGACCCGTGCCCTCCAGCGTCGGCGTGCTCGCCAGCAACCCCGCCACGTACGGGTGCCGCGGCGCAGAGAGCAGCCGCTTCGTCGGCCCCCGCTCCACCACCTGCCCCGCGTACATCACCAACAACTCTTCGCACACCTCCGAGACCAACCCGAGATCGTGGCTGATCAACACCAGCCCCATCTTCCGCTCGCGCTGCAGGCGCGCGAGCAACTCCATCACCTGCGCCTGCACCGTGACGTCGAGCGCAGTCGTCGGCTCGTCGGCGATCAGCAACGCAGGCTCACACGCGAGCGCCGCGGCGATCATCACGCGCTGCCGCTGCCCTCCAGACAGGTGGTGCGGGTACGCGCGCGCGAGCTCCGCAGGCGAAGGCAGGCCGACGGACTCCAGCAGCGCCGTCGCCTTCGCGCGCGCGGCGGCCGCGTCGAGCCCGCGATGCAGCCGCAACGGCTCGGCCACCTGATCACCCACCCGCCACGAAGGATCGAGCGAGGTCATCGGGTCCTGGAAGATCATCGCGACCCGATCTCCGCGCAGCTTCGTCAGCTCGGCCTCGCTCGCGCCGATCAGCTTCTTCCCCTCGAGGCTCGCCGTGCCGGTCACCTTCGCGCCGGGCAGCAAGCCCAGCAGCGACAGCACGCTCACGCTCTTCCCGCTGCCGCTCTCACCCACGATTCCCAGGGTTCCGCCCGCGGGAACGGAGAACGACACGTCCTCCGCCGCGGTGAGCCCGCCCCGCTTCGTCTCGAAGCGCACCGTCAGCCCCGTCACCTCGAGCAGCGCGCTCATCGCGCCTCCTCCGCGCGATCGAGCAGCCCACGCCCCACCTGGTGAAACGCGACCACCAGCAGCGCCAACAACGCCCACGCCGGAGCGACCTTCACCCAGTCATCCGTCGCCAGCAGCTGCCAGTGCCCGCCCAGGTAACGCCCCAGCGAGGGCTGATCGAGCGGCAGCCCGAAGCCCAGGTAGCTGATGGTCGACTCGGTGAGGATGATCGCCGGCACGCGCAGCAGGAAGATCGCCAGCAGGTAGTCCCACGCCATCGGCAACACGTGCCGCAGCAGCACCCGGGTGCGGGGAACCCCGATGGCGTGCGCGGCGGTGATGAAGTCGAGGCGCTCGAGGCTGCGCAGCCGGTTCTGCACCATGCGCGTCGGGGCGGCCCAGCCGATCGCCACCAGCGAGGCGATCATGAACGGCAACGTCACGCCCTCCCCGCCCCACACCGCGCGCGAGACGAACCCCAGCACGATCAGCACCAGGAGATCGGGAATCGAAAAGAACAGCTCGGCGCCCTTCTCGATGCCGAGCTCGAAGCGCCCCCCGAGCCGCCGCGCGAACAGCGCCAACGCCGTCGCAGCCAGGCAGCTCCCCGCGCCGGCCGTCACCCCGAGCAGCAGCGAGCGCCACAGCCCACCGATCACCTGGCCGCACACCGTCTCGTACGGCATCCCGGGATCCGCACCGAACGGGCACTCCGGCAACGCGTCGAGCGCCGTGAGCGCCGCGTGGCCGAAGGTCAGCCCCGCGAGGAGCACCAGCGTGAGCAGGCCGAGGCGGCTGCGCCAGTTCACGCAGTCTCCTTCGCGGCGTCGCGCGCCTTCGGGTCCACCAACAAGCGCACCAACTCCACCGCCAGCGAGACCAGGATCAGCACCGCGGCGAAGAGCGTGGTGGCGACCACCACCACCCCCGCGTCCACCCGGCGCGCGGCCTCGAGGTAGACCAGCCCGAAGCCCTTGAGCTGGAAGAAGTTCTCCGCGACGAAGGAGCCCAGCAGCAGCGACGAGGCCACCGGCGCCGCCGCGTCGAGCAGCGCCGGGAGCGCGTTCGGCAGCGCGTGCTTGAGCAGCGCCTGCCGCCGCGAGCAGCCGCGCGCCAACGCCGCGAGGAAGTAGGGCCGCGCCGCCTCTGCCCGCAGCGCGTCGGACCACACGACGCCCAGGAAGGTGCCCGGCCCCAGGGCCATCACCGCCGCCGCCAACAGGTGCGAACCGGTGAAGGAGACGCCGAACGCGATCGCCAGCAACGCCGCCACCACCGCGAGCAGGAAGAGCGGCGAGCCGAACACCAGCCCGGGGATCACCTCGAGCAAGAAGCCCACCCGCGACGCCGCCAACTGCACGCGCGCCACCGCCAGCAGCAGCGCCCAGGCGAGCGCGAGCAAGAGCGCGATGAGCCCCAGCCCCAGGGAGAGGCTCGCCGCGCGCCCGAGATCTTTGGCGGTGAAGGGCTGGCCCGCGAGCCCCACCGACTCCCCACTGAAGAGGCGCTTCCACGGCACGAAGGCGTCCTGGACTCCGCCGCTGCCCAGCACCTGCGCACGCAGCGCGATGGCGTCGTTCTCCGAGGTGGCGATCTTGCGATCCGAGTCCTGCCGGAAGGGCAGGTTCACCACCAGCAGGTAGACCAACACCGCGCTGATCGGCACCAGCAGCAAGTCCCTCCCGATGCGAAGGAAGACTCGCGTCACTTCGCGGCCGGCGGCGTGGCGTTGACGCGCATCGCGCGGAAGGTGAGGAAGTTGAACGGGTCCACCGAGAGCCCCTCGAGCCACGGGCGCTTCCGGAAGTAGCGGTTGGGGAAATACAGCGGCACCGCGGCGACCTGCTCCGCGAGCAGCACCTGCTGCGCGTCGAAGTAGAGCTGGGTGCGCCTGGCGTCGTCCGCCGCGCCCGCGCCTTCGGCGAGCAGCTTCTGGAACTTCGCGATCGACGCGCCGCCCTCGAGCTTTTGCCAGTCGGTGTAGTGGTTGCCTCCCGACTGGAAGGGGGTGAGCAACGTGTTCGGGTGCGCGTAGTCGGCGCCGGTGCGCTTGAGGAAGAGATCGTAGCGGAGCGTGCCGTCGGCCTCCTTCACGTCGTTGCTGAAGTTCGAGGTGGTGATGATCTTCACCTTGAGCCCGAGCGGCGCGAGCTGCCGGCGGATTCCTTCGGCCAGCGCGGTCTCCGGGAGGAAGGAGCCGGTACCACGCACCAGCAGCGTCAGCTCCGCCGGCAGCGGGCCCACCTCGGCCAGCAGCGCCTTCGCCCTGGCCGCGTCGCTGGCGGGCAGCGCAGCCAGGCGCGCGTCGGAGTCGGCCAGCGCCCCCGGCATCTCGGGCGGAAGAAACGCCTTCGCGATGCGCGGGTTGGGAACGAGCGCGCTGAGCCCACCGAGCAGCGCCTGGCGATCGATCGCCTGCGCGATGGCGGTGCGCAGCTTCAGCGGCACCCTGGTGGTGTTGAAGCCGAGCCAGTACGTCGAGAGCAGCTTCGCCGACGCGAGATCCGCGGGAGGACGCGCGAGCTGGGAAGGCTCGTCGAAGAAGAGGAAGTCGACGTTGCACTGCTCGTACATCAGCGCGCCCAGCTCTGACTGCAGCAGCACCAGGTGCGCCACCGCGCCGGTAGCGGGCTTGTCGGCGTACGAGGGGTTCGCCTCGAGCTCGAGTCGCTGGCCCACCCGGTCCCACGCCGTGACCCGAAAGGCGCCGAGCACCAGCGGCCGGCCGTTGGCGGGCTCGTTGAAGTACCTCTGCACCTCGGCTTCGGACTTTCCCTCGAGCTCGAACGAGGGCGCGGGGAAGTAGGGGTAGACGTTCGCGAGCCGCGAGAGGAAGTACCCGCGCGCCCCGCGCAAGGTGACCTGCAGCGTTTGATCGTCGATGGCTGTGAGGCCCAGCGCCGCGGCGGCCTCGGGGGTGCGCGCGCTTCTCCACGCGGACGCGCCGTCGAGATCCTCGAGCTCAGCGCCATCGGCGCCCAGCAGCGCGCGTCGCCAGGCGAACACGAAGTCCTGTGCGCGCAGGGGCGACTTGCCGTCGCTCCACACCACGCCCGGTGCGAGGTGAAAGACGTAGACCTGCTTGCCGTCGGCGGTGGTGGACACGTCCCAGCTGGCCGCCAGTCCGGGCTTCACGCTGTTGTCGGCGTCGAGGGTGGTCAGGCCGCGCATCATCGCCAGCAGCGCGGGATAGTTCTGCGCGCTCTGCTCGTGGCTCTGGCTCCAGTCGAGCGTGTTGGGCAGCGAGGGCAAGGCGATGGTGACGGTGTCGCGCGGCGGGCAGCTGTTCGCCTCTTTCTTCCCGCAGCGAGCACAGCCGGTGAGGACGACGAGAGTGGAGACGAGGAGAGTGCGGGTCATGGCAGCAACGTGACTTTCGGCGGCGGAGCATAGCTTGCGGCCCGGGGGGCGCGGGGCTCGATGCGCGGCGGCGTTCGCTGCCCGTTCGGCGCAATCCCCTCTCCCCTGCTGGGGAAAGGGAGATGGTTCGGCGCTCGAGGCGACGGAGCGGAGCCCGGACACTCCAGTGTCCAGTCGAGAGGACACTCTGGCTTCTTCGCCTGGGCGCTTGGCGCGAGGCACGGTCCTTGATGAGGGCTTGTCCATGCGCACTCAGCTCCCATTGGCGTTCAGCGTCTTCTTCAGCGCGTGCATCGGAGACGTCTCGGGGTTGATCCCCAAACCGGAGCCGGTTCCGGTTTCGGGTCCGGCACAAGACGCCGGGCCGGAGACGCTCGGTTGCCAGACTGCCTGCGGAGTTCACGCGCGCTGTGAAGTGGCCTCGAGCGGTGCCCACTGCGTCTGCGAGCCCGGTTTTCATCTCGGCAGCAGCGGCTGCAATCCCGACGTCGCGCCCTGCTCGGTGGTGACCTGTTCCGGCCACGGCCGCTGTGTCGAGACGGCCGGGGCCCTCAGCTGCACCTGCGATCCCGGCTACACGGCGGTGGGCACGGCCTGTACCGCCAACCCCACGAACCCCTGCGAGGGCGTCAGCTGCGGCGGAAACGGCTCGTGCGCTGTCGTCGCCGGCGTCCCCCAGTGCGCCTGTTCGAGCGGCTTTCACCCGGTGGGGGCGGACTGCGTGAGAGACGCGGGAGACCCGTGCGCCGGCGTCACCTGCGGCGGACACGGGGCCTGCGGGGTGAGCGGCGCGGTCGCCAGCTGTCAGTGCGCGCCCGGGTACCACACCACCGGGCTCGACTGCGCAGTCGACGTCTCGAGTGATCCGTGCGCCGGAGTGCAGTGCTCGGGGCACGGCACCTGCGCTGCTCCCGGAGGCCTGGCGGCCTGTACCTGTGAGTCTGGCTACCGGGTGTCCGGGCTCAATTGTCTCTCGAACAGCGCCCCTGATCCGTGCGTCGGCCAGACCTGCGGCGGCCACGGCCACTGCCTGGCTGATCGAGGCCGGGCCGAATGCCATTGCGATGCGGGGTTCATTCAGGCGAGCGGCGCGTTGAGCTGCCAGCCCGTCGGCACGACCGCGTGCGTGGGCGTGTCGTGTGGCGCGGGCGGCACCTGTGCGCTCCAGGCCAGCGCGTTCGGCGTCGAGGCGATCTGCTCGTGCGACCCGGGCTTCGTGTCCTACGGGCGTGCGTGCGTGCGCGAAGAGCTCCTGTTCTGCCGCGACGCGCTCGACATGACCGTGCCCCGCGGCACCGCGCGCTGCAGCGCCAATTCGACGACCGTCGAGAGCTGCTACGACACCAACGCAGACGGGACACTGGAGTGGGGCCCGGCCAACCTGAGCTGCCCCTCGGGCACCTGCGACGCCAGCTGCCTCGCGCAGGATTGTTCGATCGCCGGCTGTCCGAACGGCGGTGCGTGCATGGGCTCGCTCGACGGCATGCACGTCGGGCTGTGCGTGCCGGCCTGCAACTGCGCCAACTGCGGGAACTGCGGCGCCGGCGGGTCCTTCTCCAACTTCCAGGCTTTCTGTGGAAATCGCAGCGGCGAACCGGCGACGATCGCCTGCAGCATGCCCTGCCCGGGCGTGCGCGACGGCTGCATCCCCCTGCCGCTCAGCGGAGGAGGGTTTTGCTTCACGGACCAGGGCTGCTTCTCGGCGCCGCCCCGCTGAGCGGGGCCTGTGGTCATATGACCAGTAATACTGGTCATACAGCCATCATTGGTGGTAGAGATTCTGCCGTGATGGACCGCTCGCCAGACCTCTTCGGCACTGCCAACCGCACCCAGGTGATCGTGGCCGTGCGCCTCCTCGAAGAGACCTGGGGAGCGGAGCTCGCCGCGCTGCTGGGCAAGCGGATCTCGCTCGTGCAGACGATCCTCAACTCCTTCGAGGCGGAAGGGGCGCTCGTGAGTCGCCTGGTGGGACGCTCGCGGGTCTTCTCACTCAGCGGCCGCTACTTGGCGGCGCGCGAGTTGTCCGAGCTCCTCTGGAAGCTGGGGAGTGCCGATGTGGCACTCCAGCGGAAGCTCGCCGCGCGGCGGCGCCGGGCGCGCCGGGCAGGGAAGGCGCTGTGATCGGTCCGACGGTCAGCCGCGCAACCACATCAGCCAGCTCTCGAACCCTTCGCCCGTCTTCGCCGACACCCTGAAGATCGGCGCTCCCGGCCGCACGCGCCGCACGTTCTCTTCCAGCTGCGCGACGTCGAACTCGAGGTGGGGCAGCAGGTCGATCTTGTTCACCAGCACCAGGTCCGCCACCGCGAACATGTCGGGGTACTTGAGCGGCTTGTCCTCGCCCTCGGTCACCGAGACCACCACCACCTTGCGGTTCTCCCCCAGATCGAAGCTCGCCGGACACACCAGGTTGCCCACGTTCTCGATGAACAAGAGCGCGCCCTTCTGCAGCGGCAGCTTCGGCAGCGCCGAGGCCACCATGCCCGCGTCGAGGTGACAGCCCTTGCCGGTGTTCAGCTGCACCGCCTTCACGCCCGTCGCCTCGATCCGTTTGGCGTCGAGGTCGGTCTGCTGATCACCTTCGATCACCGCCAGCGGGCGCCCCTTCAGCTCGCGCAGCGTCCTCACCAGCAGGGTGGTCTTCCCGCTGCCCGGGCTCGACATCAGGTTCACCGCGAAGGTCCCGGCCTGCGCCAGCACCTTCCTGTTCAGGGCGGCCAGGGCGTCATTGCGCGCGAGGATGTCCTCTTCCACCTTGATGCGGCGGGCCTCGCGCGGCGCCTCGTGGACGTGCCGCACGACGCTCCCGTCGGCCAGCACGTGCTCGTGCTCCTGCGCGTGGTCATGTGGATGATCGTGCTGCGATTCGCTCGGACTGCACCCACAGGTCGCGCACATTTTAGTCCACCTCCAGCTCGGTCACGCGCATCTGCTCGCCGCCGGTGACGACCCACCGCACCCCGCCGCACTTTGGACACAGCGCGATGCGCGATTGCACCTTCACCTCGACCGAACAATCGACGCACCAGCCCGTTCCCGGGCGATGACTGAAGTGGAGCTGGGCGCCTTCCGCCGGCGTGCCCCGCGCGGCTGACTCGAAGCCGAACGTGAGCGCCTCGGGCATCACGTTCGAC
>VFKJ01000966.1 GCA_009885595.1 Myxococcales bacterium
CAGCCTCGCTGTGTTGGCAGTGCAAGAAGACCCGCGGTCCGGTGCTCCGTTAGGGAACACCGGGCCGCCTTCTTTTGCGGGTTCTTCACGAACCGGAGCGGGCCAAGGCGAAGCGACCCAGAAACTCAGTGACCGAAGACCATCCCGAGGCGGCCGAACCACTCGGTGATCGGCCCGGGGATGACGCCCAGCGCCACCACCGCCACCGCCGAGGCCATCAGCGCCACTTCGGTCGTCCAATGGCGAACCGGGGTGGACAGGTCGGCCGGAGCCGGGCGCATGAACATGTACACCACCACCCGCAGGTAGAAGTACACGCCGATCACGCTGGAGAGGATGCCGACGGCCGCCAGGCCCAGCAGGCCCGCGTCGACCGCCGCGCTGAAGAGGAACAGCTTGCCCAGGAAGCCCACCGTGGGGGGCACGCCGCCCAGCGAAAGCATGAAGGCCGCCATCGCGAACGCCCAGCCCGGCCGCCGCGTCACCAGGCCCGAGAAACGCTCGAGGTCCCAGGTGTTGCCGCGCGTCTCGTCTTCGCGGCGCTCGAGCGCCGAGATGGTGCCGAAGGCGCCCAGCGAGGTGACCGTGTAGCCCAGCAGGTAGAACAGCAGGCCCTTGTAGACCTCGCTCGACACGTTGGGCACGTTGCCCATCAGCGGGGTGGCGCTGAGCAGGCCCACGGGCCCTTCTCCGGTGGCGCCCACCGGCGCGAAGAGCGCCGCCACGCCCAGCAGCAGGTAACCCGCGTGCGCGATCGAGGAGTACGCCAGCATGCGCTTGACGTTGCGCTGGGGCAGGGCCAGCAGGTTGCCGCCCACCATGGTGACCAGCGCCAGCATGCTGAACACGTAGAAGAGCATCTCGGGGGGAATGCCGCGCCCGAGGAAGAGGAAGACGCGCACCATGGCGATGAAGGCGGCGGCCTTCACCCCCACGCTCATCAGCGCGGTCACCGGGGTGGGGGCGCCTTCGTAGACGTCAGGCGTCCACATGTGGAAGGGCACCGCGGCCACCTTGAAGGCGAAGCCCGCGAGCACCAGCCCGATGCCGGCGTAGACGAGGCCAGGCGAGCTGGCGAAGGCCGCGGGAAGCCCCGCGCTCACCTCGACCAGCTTGGTGGCGCCGGTGGCGCCGTAGAGCAGCGCCGCCCCGTAGAGCAGCAGCGCCGCGGAGAACGCGCCGAGGATGAAGTACTTGAAGCCGGCCTCGGAGGGACGCGGCCCGCGGCGCAGGAAGGCCGTGAGCGCGTAGGTGGCGATCGACATCACCTCGAGGTTGATGAACAGGGTGATGAACTCGGCCGAGAGCGCCAGCAGGCTCATGCCGGCGGCGGCGAACAGCATCAGCGCGTAGAACTCACCGCGCTCGGCGTTGCGGTGCTTGAGGAAGCCCGCAGACAGCAGCACCGCCAGCCCCGTGCCCAGGCACACCATCGCGGTCATCCAGCTCGAGAACGGGTCGAGCACCGCGTAGCCCTGCAGCACCGAGCGCGCGGGCTCGAAGGCGTTGGACACCGCCACCACGCCGGCCACCGCCGAGGCGAGGGTGGCGAGCATCGCCTGGTAGGTGCGGGTCGCCGACGTGAGGAAGACCTCCGAGAGCATCAGCACGATGGCCGCGATCACCAGCACGCCGGCCGGCATCACGGGGAGGAAGTCGTTGAGGGTGAAGGTGGGGGTCATCATCGCAGCGGGGAGCGTCATGGAGTGCCGCCGGTAGCAGCGGAACGCTGCGCGAGACAGTCAGGAGGGGAGCCGGTAGCAGCGGAACGCTGCGCGAGACAGACGGGAGCGAAGCGGACGTCTGGCCGAGGCGAAGCGACCCAGGGGATGGGAGCGAAGCGGACATCTGGCCGAGGCAGAACGACCCAGGTCACGGCAGCACCTGGGCCTGACCGGGCTGCAGCGTGGGCTGAAGCGGCTGAAGTGGCTTGACCATCATGGCGCGCGCCGGCCGGGGAAGGCCGTCGGGCGTGGGACCGGGCATCATGGAAGGAACGGCGGCAGCGGCGGCCACCGTGGGCCTGGGCAGCTGGCGCACCAGCACGCGCACCTGGCGATCGTCGGCAGGGCCATCGCCCGAGGCGTACATCGCCCGCGCCACGTAGCGCTCGGTGCTGGTGTTGAGCACGTCGAGGAAGGGTTGCGGGCGCAGGCCCATCACCGCGATCAGGATGATGAAGGGCAGGGCCGCCGCCAGCTCGCGCTTGTTCAGGTCGGACAACCCCAGGTTCTCCTGGTGCGTCACCTGGCCGAAGAACACCTTCTGCACCATCCACAACATGTAGGCCGCGCCGAGGATGACGCCGGTCGCCGCGGTGACGCTCAGCCACAGCGGCAGGGTCGACTTGAAGGACCCCAGCAGCACCAGGAACTCACCCACGAAGCCGTTGGTGCCGGGCACCGCGATGCTGGAGAAGGTGACGATGAGGAAGAAGGCCGCGTACACCGGCATCACCCGCGCGATGCCGCCGTAGTCGCTCATCAAGCGCGCGTGGCGGCGCTCGTAGATCATTCCGAACAAGAGGAAGAGCGCCCCCGTGGACACGCCGTGGTTGAGCATCTGGTAGGCGCTGCCGGTCGCGCCCTCGGGCGTGAAGGCGAAGATGCCCAGCATGCAGAAGCCCAGGTGGCTGACCGACGAGTAGGCGATCAGCTTCTTGATGTCGCGCTGCGCCAGGCACATCAAGGCGCCGTAGACGATGCCGATCACCGCCAGCACCGCGAACATCAGCTGGTACTGCCGCGCCGCCACCGGGAAGAGCGGCACCGCGAAGCGCCAGAAGCCGTAGGTGCCCAGCTTCAGCATCACGCCGGCCAGCACGATGGAACCGGCCACCGGCGCCTGCACGTGCGCGTCGGGCAACCAGGTGTGCAGCGGGAACATCGGCACCTTGATGGCGAACGCGAGCGAGAAGGCGAGGAACAGCCACGGCCCGTAGCGGAAGAGCGCGAAGGCCACCGGGGTGAGGCCCACGCCGTTGCCGTCGGGGTTCGCCTTCAGGTAGCCGGCCAGCTCGCGGCTGGCGCCCATCAGGCCGTTGTACATGGTGGAGTAGTCGAAGCTGCGCGCGCCCGCCGGGGCCGAGAGGAAGTACACGGCGAAGAGCGCCAGCAGCATCAGCACCGAGCCGACCATGGTGTAGAGGAAGAACTTCACCGCGGCCTTCTGCCGCTCCTCCGAGCCCCACACGCCGATGAGCAGGTACATCGGCACCAGCACGGCCTCGAAGAACATGAAGAACAGCATGGTGTCGATGCTGGTGAACGCGCCGAACATCGCGGTCTGCAGCACCAGCAGGGCCAGGTGGAATTCCTTCACCCGCTCCTGCACGAAGGTCCACGAAGAGAGCACCACCATCGGCCCCAGCACGCCGGTCAGCAGCACCAGCGCCACCGAGAGGCCGTCGACGCCCACGTGGTAGCTGATGCCCACGTCAGAGAGCCACTGCAGGCGGTACTCGAGCTGGAACTCGATGGGGGAGTGGATGTCGAAGCGGCTCCAGGCCCACACGGTGGTGAGGAAGCTGCCGATCATGCCGGCGAGCGTCACGGCGCGGATCTGCCCCTTCTCGTCCTTGGGCAGGAACACCACCAGGGCGCCCACCAGCAGGGGGAAGAAGATGACCAGGTTCAGGATGCGGGAGTCGAAGACTGAATTCACGGCATCACCTTGAAGATGGCCCACACCAGACCGCCCGAGGCCGCCAGCGCCATCACGGCGGCGTACATCTGCGCGTCACCCGTCTGCAGGTAGCGCAGCACCGCGCCCGTCCGGGCGGTCAGCCAGGCCGTGCCGTGCACCGCCATGCCGTCGATGAAGATGGAATCGACCACCTTGTGCAGCGCGCGGGAGAAGAGGCCGAGCGGCCTGATGATGAAGAACTCGTAGACCTCGTCGACGAAGAACTTGTTGAAGGAGAACTTCCGGAACGGCTCGATCCACCCGGGGAACGAACCCTTCGCGGGCAGGTAGCGGCGGTAGAGGAAGAAGGCGATTCCGCCGGACACGATGGCGATGATCCACGCCTGCAGCCACGGGCCGGCCATCGACGCGTGCTCCTTGGGCAGCTCGAGGTACTGCCGGCGGGCGATCAGCTCGTTGGTGGTGCGGAACACCGGGTCGAGGAAGTTCTCCATCAGCGTCTGGGTGACCGTCACCCCGCCGCGCTGAATGTGCATGATGGGCAGGCCGTGCACCAACGCGATCACCGCGAGCACGGCGAGCACCACCAGCGGGCCCGTCATGGCCGCCGCCGACTCGTGGGCGTGCGGGGTCTTCGCTTCCTTGCTGCGCTCACCCTCGAACGTGAGGAGGTAGGCGCGCATCATGTAGAACGCGGTGCCCGCGGCGGTCAGCGTGCCGAGCACCCAGGCCAGCGTCTGCAGCGCGTGGTACCCGGCGATGTGCTGGGTGTGCGCCGCGTGGAGGATGGCGTCCTTCGAGAAGAAGCCTGAGAGCGGCACGATGCCGGTGATGGCGAGGGTGGAGACCAGGAAGGTCGCCCAGGTGATGGGCATCTCCTTGCGCAGGCCGCCCAGCTTGGTGACGTCTTCTTCGTCGGCGTTGCCGTGCATCACCGAGCCCGCGCCCAGGAAGAGGCAGGCCTTGAAGAACGCGTGCGTCACCACGTGCAGGAAGGCCGCCCAGAAGGCGCCCACGCCCAGGCCCAGGAACATCAGGCCCAGCTGGCTGACCGTCGAGTACGCGAGGATCTTCTTGATGCCCTTCTGGGTGAAGGCGATCAACGCCGCCACGAAGGCCGTGCTGGCGCCGATGAGCGCGACCACGATCATCGCGGTGGGCGAGAGCACCAGCAGGTAGCTGACGCGGCAGAACAGGTAGATGCCGGACGTCACCATGGTCGCCGCGTGGATGAGGGCGGACACCGGGGTGGGGCCCGCCATCGCGTCAGGCAGCCAGACGTAGAGCGGAATCTGCGCCGACTTGCCGGCCGCGCCGAGCATGAACAGCAGCATGATGATGGTGAGCGCCACCCCGTAGCTGGTGCCCGAGAGCGGGCCGGTGACGATCTTCTCGTCGAGCAGGTCGGGCAGGTTGCGGGCGGTCTCTTCCAGCACCGAGAAGGCCAGCGGGCCCTTCTCGGCGATCGCCGCGGTGTAGGCCGCGCTGACGTGGCCACCCGGGGCGCTCTGCGGGCGGGCGACCAGGCTCTCCACCAGCAGCACCAGCAGGAAGCTGGCGATGAGGAAGCCGAAGTCACCGATGCGGTTGGTGATGAAGGCCTTGCGCCCGGCGAACGCCTTCTGCGGGTCGTCGTACCAGAAGCCGATCAACAGGTAGCTGCACAGGCCCACCCCTTCCCAGCCCACGAAGAGCAGGGGGAGCGAGTCGGCCAGCACCAGCGTGAGCATCGCGCCCACGAACAGGTTGAGGTACGCGAAGAAGCGCCAGTACCCCTTGTCGTGGCTCATGTACTCGGCCGCGTACACGTGGATGAGGAAGCCCACGCCGGTGATCACCAGCAGCATGGTGCCGCTCAGGTGATCGGCCATCAGGCCGAAGTTCACCTTGAAGCTCCCGGCGTGGAACCAGGTGCCGAAGTCCGCGCCCACCGCGTAGGCGACGCCGCCGAAGGGTGACGGTGAGGTCGCCCGGAAGTCGTTGATGGTCCAGAACACCAGCAGCGAGAGCAGGAAGCTGCCCAGCACCGAGCTGATGGCCACCAGGTTGGTGTTGGCGCGGCCGATGATCTTGCCGAACACGCCGCAGATGAAGGCGCCCAACAGCGGCAGGGCGATGATCAACCACAGCGCGTGGCCGGCCTGGGTGGGGTCGACGGGGGCGGTCTGAAAGAAGGCTTGGAGCTTGTCCACGTGATTCCCCTCAGTGCTTCATCGACTGGATTTCCTCGATGTTGACCGTGCCACGGGCACGGAACACCGAGATGACGATGGCCAGGCCCACGGCGGCTTCGGCCGCGGCCACGGCGATGATGAAGAAGGCGCTCAGGTGACCCAGGTCGTCGCCGCGCGCGCGGGCGAAGGCGAGGAACGTGAGGTTCGCGGCGTTGAGCATCAGCTCGATGCACATGAACACCACCAGCGCGTTGCGGCGAATGAGCACGCCGAACATGCCGAGGCAGAACAGCGCCGCGGCGAGGATCAGGTAATGCGACGTCGAGATCGTTGGAATCAAAGGTCCCCTCAGATGCGCGGCTTGGCGACGACGACGGCGCCCAGGATGGCGACCAGCAACAAGAGCGACACCGCTTCGAACGGGAACAGCCACTGGGTGTACATGATCTCGCCCAGGTGCTTGATGCTCCCGAAGGTCTTCAGCTTCGCGGGGTCGGTGGTCCAGGAAAGCTCGGTGACCGGCAGCTTGCGGAAGACCGCGGTGAGCGCCACGAACAGGCCCACCACCGAAGCGCCGCCCGCGATGCGGGTGGGCGAGAAGGTCATCACCGGCCCGTGATCCGACAAGGACAGCAGCATGATCACGAAGAGGAAGAGCACCATGATGGCGCCCGCGTAGACGAGCACCTGCAGGGCCGCGATGGTGTGCGCCCACAGCAGCACGTAGATGCCGGCCAGGAAGAAGAAGGTCGCCACCAGCGACATCGCGGACGCGATGGGGTTTCTGGCGAAGATGACGCCCGAGGCGGCCGCGATGGTGAACACCGCGAAAAACCAGAACAGCACCTGTTCGACGATTGCGCTGGTCACTTGAACTCCCCGAAGAAGCCCCAGGGCGCGGCCCCATGCGGGCAGCACTTCTGCGCGATGTGATCTTCGAATTCCTTGCGGAACTTGGTGAGGAAGGCCTGCGCCGGCAGCGCCCCTGCGTCACCCAGCGCGCAGATGGTGGTGCCCAGGCCAATGGGCGGCCAGGGCGCGATGCCGCGGGCCACCTGCTCGATGGTGTCCAGGTCGGCCAGCTCTCCCCGGCCCTCTTCGATCTTGCGGAACAGGCGCGACAGCCAGGGCTGCCCCTCGCGGCACGGCGTGCACTGGCCGCACGACTCTTCCGCGTAGAAGCGGGCCACCCGCCACGCGCAGCGCACGATGCAGGTGGTGTCGTCCATCACCATCACGCCGCCCGAGCCCGCCATCGAGTTGGTCGGCTTGAAGGCGTCGAACTCGAGCTTCACGTCGAGCTCGTTGGCGGTGAGCACCGGCGCCGAGCTACCGCCCGGAACGACCGCCTTCACCGAGCGGCCCGCGGGCATCCCCTGGCCGTAGGCCTTGTCGTAGATGAGCTCGCGCAGCGAGGTGTCCATCGCCACTTCGTAGGTGCCGGGGCGGTTGACGGAGCCCGACAGGGTGACGAGGCGGGTGCCGCCCGACTTGCCCGTGCCCAGCTTCATGAACCAGTCGCTGCCCTTCTCGATGATGCGCGGCAGCGCGGCGATGGTCTCGACGTTGTTGACCACCGTGGGGCAGCCGAACAGCCCGACCACGGCGGGGAAGGGCGGCTTGAGCCGCGGCCAGCCCTTCTTGCCCTCGAGCGACTCGAGCAGCGCGGTCTCTTCGCCGCAGATGTACGCGCCAGCGCCGCGCACCTGGTAGACGTTGAGCTCGTAGTCCGTGCCCATCAGCTTCTTGCCGAAGATGCCGGCGGCGTAGGCCTCGGCGATCGCCTTGTCGAGCACGGCCGAGGGGTATTTGAACTCGCCGCGCGCGTAGATGTAGCAAGCGTGCGCGCCTAAGGCGAAGCAGGTGATGCCGATGCCCTCGAGCAGCAGGTGCGGATCGTTCTCGAGGATGAAGCGGTCCTTCGCGGTGCCAGGCTCAGACTCGTCGGCGTTGACCGCGAGGTAGCGGGGCTTGGTGTTCTTCTCCAGCGAGGGCACGAAGCTCCACTTGAGGCCCGTGGGGAAGCCGGCGCCGCCGCGGCCGCGCAGGCCCGACTTCTTCACCTCGTCGGTGATCGCCGCGGGCTGCATGGTGAGCGCCTTCTTCAGCTGCTGGTAGCCGCCGTTCTTCTGGTAGCCCGCAAGCGTGTTCTGGCCCGGCTTGTCCCAGTCGCGGGTCATCACCTTCTCAGCGAGCACGCTCATGACAGCTTCTCCAGCAGGGCGTCGACCTTCGCCTTGGTGAGGTTCTCGTGATGGTCTTCGTTGACCTGCAGGCAGGGCGCGGTGGCGCAGGACGCCAGGCACTCGGTCTCGCGCAGGAAGTACTTCGGCGTGTTCTCGCCAGACTTGGTGGCGAGCTTCTGCTCGAGGTACGAAAGCATGCCTTCCGCGCCGCGCAGGGCGCAGGCGAGGTTGGTGCACACGTCGATCACGTAGGTGCCCGGCTTCTTGGTGTGGAACATCACGTAGAAGGTCGCGACCTCGTAAGCCGCCTCCACGGTGCTCTCGAGTCGCTGGGCGACCAGCTGCATGCCCTCGGGCGGCAACCAGGTCTTCAGCGATTGGAGGAGTCGCAGCGCCGGCAACATCGCCGCGAGCTTCCGATCAGGTGGGTAATGCGAGAGCAGCTCAGCGAGACCCGCATCGAACTTCTTCTGCTCGTCTGCGGTGAACAGGGGCTCCGACATGGCGGGCGGTACGTAGAAGCATCACCATGAATCGTCAACGGAATCCTTGGATTGCCCGAGGTGAGCGGCGCTTCGTTGATCAGCGGAAGAGCGGCTTGAACTGCCGGTAGTGCAGGTGAGCGAAAGCCATGCTGATGGACCCGAACACGTGCCAGAGGGCGTGGCCCTGAAACACGTGATCCTTTGGGTCGCAGCGCAGCCCCGAGGCGTCCGAGCCCGAGAACGCCACCGCGATCGTGATGAACAAGAGCGATACCCCGAAGAAGCCGTGACTGACCTTTCCGGAAGCGGAGCGGCTGGCCAACACCTCGGTGAGCAGCGTCAGCCCGATCATCACCGCGACGATGCCCTGCACCGGCAGGTTCAGCTTGGCCACGATCACCGTGAACACCGTGAGGCTGCCGATGGAGAGATAGAGGGTCTTGAACAGCTTCTCCGGCGAAAGCTTGCCCATGCGCAGCAGGTTGAGCAGGAGAATGAGCCCGAAGAAGAAGTACATGCCCCAGAAGTCGAGCACCTGCGTCAGGAACGAAACCGTCGCGTGGTAGACGAACGAGGTGAGGCCCACCCAGAAGGCGACGGGCGCCCAGAAGCGCAGGGTGCGGCTCTCGTCCTTGCGGGTGAACCACCACAACCAGCCGGCCACCACCAGGTAGGCGAGGTTGCTCCAGGTGTTCGCGGGCTCGGCGATGATGCTGCAGAGCGTCTCCTCGCACCACTTCACGTTGGGCAGTCCGCCCCACTCGCGCAGCGGCGTCCACACGCACTCGGGGTTGCTGATGTTGGGGTAGTCGGCGAAGGACTGGGCCATGACTCTTCTTCGAAGGTCGTGAAGGTTACTTGAGGGGAATCGACGGCCCGAAGCTCTTGCCGCCCTTCAGGGGAGCGACCCCGGTGGCCGCGGGCCCCTGCTCCTCGGGCGCGGCGCGGCCGAAGCGGTAGGGCACCTGGTAGTGGAAGCCCATCGCGCCTGAGTCGCCGTCGAGCTTGAGCAGCGCGTCGCCCGCGGGCGGGGCGTCGAAGGCGAGGGTGAGCCGCTCGGTCACCAGCACGGGCTCGGTGTTGGGGAGCAACGTCAGCTCGGTGCGGCCTTCGATCGCCTTCACGCCTGGGGGCAGCTCGACCGTCATCACGAAGGGCATGTCGAGGTGGTTGAGCCGCTCGATCTTCGCCAGCACCACCGCGCCCGTGTCGGTGCGGGACACCTCTTCCCAGCTGACCCGAATGGGCGACTGCAGCCGCACCGTGGTGTCGAGCGGGCGGGCCGCGTCGGGCGCAGGGGTGGTGTTCGCACAACCGGTGAAGAGCAGCTGCATCAGGAACATCGTCGCGAGGGGGCGCTTCATCACAGACACACTCCATTGACGCAGGATTGACCTGAACCGCACTGCACGCACTGCACGCCGCCGGTGCCGCAGCCGGTGGCCACGTTGCCGGCGTAGCAGTTCAGGCCCGTCTTGCACCCGTAGCAGAAGCCCGAGCGGCAGATGGGCGCGGTGGTGGGGTAGGGGTAATAGGTGCCGCTGGTGGTGCTGGCGTTGATGGTGGCCGCCGGGACCCGGTTGCTCTGGGCAGGGCTGCCCCCGCAGCTGAGCGCGTCGAACATGTCGGCGAGGTGCAGCGAGGCCTGGCCCGTGTTCACCACGTTGGTCTTGTTGCAGCCGCTGCCCACGTCCCAGGTGCGCCGGGTGTAGCCGCGCGGCCAGGGGGCGGTGTTCATGTGCACGCTGGAGACGGCGTTGAAGATCTCCCGCGTGCCCGAGGGCCTCGCGGTGGAGATGGTCCACAGCATCGCCGACACCGCGTTCTCGTCGATCTGGGCCAGCAGGTTGGTGCCGCCGGGCCCGGAGATCGCGGTCGGCATGCTCGACTGGGGGAAGTAGGTGCGCGAGCCGATGTCGAACCAGAAGAAGCCGCCCCCCTGCTTGTCCTCGAGGAAGGGCTGGTTGCGCACGGCGGCGGAGTGCCAGGTGGCGTAGCCCTCGCTCCAGGCCTGCCCGGGGAAGGTGGGGCAGGTGAGGGTGTGCGACCCGCCTTCGTTGGGCGCGGTGCCGTAGCTGCGCATCTGCCAGTGCCCCAGCTCGTGGGCGATGGTGTAGTCGCTCCAGTAGCCCTCGTCCTGTGCGCCGCCGGGCATCCAGATGTTGGTCTCGAAGTCGGTGCTGCCCGACTCGCTGAAGCAGGCGCCGCAGCTCCACTCGGTGCCGATGCCCAGCAGGATCGCGATGGTCATGCCCTGGCGACCCTGGTTGTTCGTGATCGACGAGGTGTAGATCGACTGGAGCAGATCGTAGATGTTGAGCGCGCGCGAGCCCTCGGCGGTGGTGATGGTGGTGGTGCCGCCGTTGGCCAGCGCGCTGACCGGCTTGGACCAGTTCCAGTACCGCACGTTCTGGCCCTGCTGCCCGGGGGAGAAGGTGCCGGTGCCCAGGCCGGGGTCCTCGACCGCGTAGCGCAGGCCCAGGCCGTCTCCGCCGAAGGCGCCGAAGACCACCACGTCGGTGCTGCCCGGGGCCTGCGGCACCTTGAGGGTGTACTGCCCGGCCGCGTTGGTGACGGTGGCGTCGATCCACTGCTGGCCGCGCATGGAGAGCACCAGCACGTTGCGCGCGGGGACGGAGAACGGAGCGCCCCAGTCCGTCAGGTTGGCGAGCGGAGCGCGCGCCTGGAAGTTGAGGGTGGCGGTGATGGTGTTGGTGGCCAGCGAGATCACGCAGTCACCGCCGATCGAGCTGCCCACGCAGCCGCCGCCTCCGCAGGACTGCGCGGTGTTCCAGGTGCCGGTGGAGCTGCAGGTCTGGACGGTGGTGGCGCTGGCGCAGCGGCTGTCGTTGGCGCGGCAGCTGCCCGTCTGCACGCAGGCCGCGCCCGCGCCCGTGGCCTGGCAGCTGCTGCCGCCCGGGCACTGGTAGGTCTGCACCGAGGGCGTGCCGCTGCCGGTGGGAATCGAGCAGTAGCGCACCAGCGAGCTGCTGACGCACTGGCCGCCGACGGGCACACCCTGGCAGGGGTCGGTCGCGCCGCCGCCCCCGCCGGTGACCGCGCCGCCGCCGCCCCCCGTGCCTCCGCCGGCCCCGCCGCCCGCGGGCGGGTTGCAGGTGAAGTTCGAGCCGCTGCACCGCAGGCCCAGCCGGGCGCAGTCGGAGCACGCCGCGCCCCCGGTGCCGCAGAAGTTGTCGGTGGTGTTGAGCGGCGCCATGAAACACTGGCCGTTGGTGCAACAGCCCGTGGGGCAGGTGGTGGGGTTGCACGAGGTGCTGGCGATGCAGGTCAGCGAGCTGCTGTCGCAGCGTTGGCCGCGCACGCCGCAGTCGTCGCAGGCGCCCCCGTTGGTGCCGCAGAAGTTGGTGGTGCCGTTGAGCGGCGGGGGGAAACACTGGCCGTTGCTGCAGCAGCCGGTGCAGTTGCCCGGGCCGCAGCTGGTGCCGCCGCCCCCGCCGGTGGTGCCGCCGCCTCCGC
>VFKJ01000675.1 GCA_009885595.1 Myxococcales bacterium
TCGTCGACCTCGACGTAGCACGTGCCGGGGCCTCCTGCGGCGGACGCGCAGGTGTCGTTGCCCGGCCTCCGGTCGACCGCCGAGAGCACGAACTCCGCGCGACCGGCCGCGGCCTCCTGGCTGGTGACCGCGAGCGCCAGGGTACCCGCCACCTTGCCCCTGGGGTTCATGACCCAGAGCCAGAGCTGACTGACCGGGAAGGTCGCGGCGGTGCCGAAGTCCACCTGCACCCGCACGCTCTTTCCCGCGGAGAGAGCAAGCGCGCCGTCGAGCACGCTGACCGCGCCGGGAGCCAGCTGCGAGGACGTGCGCGCGTCGACGCCCGCGGTGAAGTCCATCTCTTCCGCGCCGGGAACGACCAGGTATTGGTGCTCGCCCTCGCACGCCACCACGAGAGAACTGATTGCCAACAGCGCGAGCGAAGACACCCATGAGCAAGGACGTCGCATGCGAGCAACAGACGCCCGCCCCCTCGCACTGTCAATTCTCGTAGCCGTTCAAGGGGCGCGGGAGAGAGACGGCGTGATGCATCGAGGCGATCAGAACCCGTAATGGGTCGGCTGTCGAGAAGTGCAGCGGGACGCCAACGAGTCGAGCCTTCGCCGACCGCGTCGCCGGCTCTCTGGCTCGCGCGCGCTGAGGCAACCGGTACAGTGTCGAACTTAATGTTGATTCTGATTGAAGGTCCGGTCGAGGCGGAGGTGAAGGTGGCCGCGGCGGCGCGCGCGGCAGGACACCCGGTGCACGTGATTCCCCCGGCTGGTTCGATGGCGCAGGCGCGGCCGAAGGTCACGCCAGGTGGCTTTCAGTGGGGCGTGCTGCTGGGGAGCTCCCCTTCGCCCGAGCGCTACCAGCGGCTTCATGACGAGGCGCGCGCGCTCAACGTCACGCTGCTCAACGACCCCCAGCAGCACCGCGATGCCGAGGAGCTCGATCGCACGCTCGCCGCGCTGGACGGGCTGACGGCGCGCAGCGAAGTGGTGACGGACGTCTCGCAGGTGGAAGCCGCGCTCGTGCGACTGCCGCTCCCGGTCTTCGTGCGCGGAGCTCTCGGCTCGGCCAAGGAGCTGGGCTGGTCCGCGTGCGTGGCCCAGACGCTCGCGCAGGCACGGACGCTGGTGACGAAGCTGCTCGCGCTCGAGAGCTGCTCGCAGGGGCGCGTGGTGCTGCGCGAGGTGCTCCCGCTGCGGCGCCTGGGCAAGCTGCGCGCGGGCTTCCCGCTCTCGCGGGAGTACCGGCTGTTCGTGCTCGACGCCGACGTGCTGGTGATGAGCCCGCACTGGGCAGCGGAAGATCCGTTCGGCGCGCTGACCGAGCGTGACGAGCGCGAGCTGCGCGCCCTGGCCCACGAAGTGGCCAAGCGCACGAAGGTGCCCTGGCTGGCCGTCGACGTGGGCCAACTGGAGAGCGGAGAGTGGAAGGTGATCGAGACGGCTGACCCGGCGGGGGGAGAGCTGGGCGCGCTCGATCCGCGGGTGCTGGTCGCGGCGCTCGCCCACAGCCTCGACCAACGGACTGGCTGCTGACGCGGGAAGAGGGCCGGGGTGAGGGGCTCACTCGCAGAATTTGCGGCTCCACTTCCGCGGAACTGCTCTGAAA
>VFKJ01000652.1 GCA_009885595.1 Myxococcales bacterium
AGCCGACGCCGAAGCGGTAACCTGATCTCAAAAGCGGATCGCCGTAGCCAATGCGGCGGAGCTGAGTAACCACGCGGTCTATGTTGGTTGAAGCGTCCATGACCCAGCTCCTTTCCGCTCGACCATTCTACGGGGTGCGACCGACAACCCTCGCTCCCCTTAGATCACGAGCAGATCCCACGGTCGACCCGGTTCCCAGCTCGTCTTGAGCAAAGTCGAGGGGGCGCACTCCAGAACTGCCGCCGGCCCTAGCCTCCTATCGCGTGGGCTCGGGGCCCTGCTCGGTGATGCTCACCCGGGTGCGAAGGCGAGCCTCGTCAGCTCGCCCTGATCAGCGGTCGGCGGCAGTTCGGAGCTTCGCCACCCAGCGGACGACCTCCTCATGTGAGTCGGTCTTCCCTGCGTCCACTTCGGCGAGGGCCTCCAGGGTCATCTGGTGGCGCGCGGACTCGCCGGCGTGGGCAGACGGAACGTCGGCGGTGCGGACGCGGTGGCTCATGGTCCATCAACCTCCATCAAAAGCGCGCAGCAAACCAGCACCGCGACCACGCACCCGACGGCTGAGCCCCCGAGTGCCGCAAAGGGTGCGTGACTTTCCCATGAAGAGAGGATCCCCCCACATCGGAGGCGCTGACGGGCGCATGACAGTGACGACGCAGATTGCCGCCATGGACATCGCCCTCGTGGTGAACCTCAACGCCCGTCGTGGCAGTCAGCGCTTCGCGGACTTCGCTCAGCAGGCGCTCCCCCGTTCCCGCGTGGTGGCGACCCGTACGGCCGATGACGTCACCCGCTTCGTCGACGGCCTGGGCAAGCTCGGCGTGCCCCGGGTGCTGCTCTCGGGTGGTGGCGACGGCACGGCCATCGGCCTGCTCGACGCCTTGCGCGCGAAGAGCCACGACTTCCCCACCTTGGGCATCGTCAAGCTCGGCACCGGCAACGCGTGGGCGTCGAGCACGCAGGCGCCTGCGCCGCACAAGGCGGTGCAGCACCTGGTGCGCGCGATGGAGCGCGGCCACACCTCGCTGCCCACCAGTGACTTCTGGCTGCTCGAGGTCGAGGGCCGCCTCAGCCCCTTCGCCGGCAGCGGCTGGGACGCCGAGGTGCTGCACGACTACAAGCTGCAGCGCGCCGCCGCGCCCGCGAAGCTCAAGCGCTTCGTGGAAGGCGCGCCCGGCTACTTCACTTCGCTCCTCACCCGCACGGTGCCGCGCAACATCCTCTCCCGCTCGCGCCCAAAGGTGCGGTTGATCAACCTGGGCGCAGACGCCCTCACGTTCGATCCGCACGGCAAGGTGGTGCAGGTGCCCAACTCAGGGCCCGGCACGGTGCTCTACGAGGGCCCCTACGGAGTGGCCGGCGCAGGCACCAGCAGCGAGCTGGGCTTCGGCTTCAAGGCGCTGCACTTCGCGCGCACCGTGCCCGGCCGCATGCACGCGCGCGTGTACGCCGCCGGTCCCGCCCAGGCCACCCTGCGCCTGCCGCAGCTGTGGAAGGGGCGGCACCCGCTGCCGCACAGCCACGACTTCCTCCTCTCGCACTGCCGCTGGGAGTTCGATCGCGAAGTGCCGGTGGAGATCGGCGGCGACGCCATCGGCCTGCGCCAGAGCGTGGAGTACCGGGTGGCCCCGCAGGTGGTGCGCGTGGTCGACTGGGCCAAGCTCGGTCAGCAGCTCAACTGAACGGTCGAGCTCGAGCTCTACGCCTTGCGCATCGGAGCGCCGAAGAGATCGAGCTGAGGGCCTTCGTCGGGCCTCTTCACCTCGACCGGCGGTTCGCCGCTCTTCACCTCCGAGGGATCGAACAGCGGGCCCTCGAACACCGCCGTCACCGGGCCGTGATCGCTCGAGCCGAACTCACGCACGGCCGTGCACCGCGTCGCCTTCGCCGTCAGCTGCGGGCTGGTGGCGATGAGATCGAGCCGCCACCCGATGTTGCGCTCGCGGTACTGCCGCCAGGGCGCCCACCAGGTGAAGAGCGCCTCGTCATTGGGGGCGAAGTGCCGGCCGAGATCCGTCAGGCCGTGCGCGAGCATCTTCTCCAGCAGCGCGCGCTCGCCCGTGGTTTGCCCGGTGAGGTTGGAATCACGCAGCTTCACGTGCACGTCCATCTCGGTGCGCGCGACGTTGAAGTCCCCGGCGAGAATGAGCCTCACCCCCGCCGCGTGCCGCTCGGCGGCGTAGCGCTCGAGCGCCTCGAGAAAGCGCACCTTCGCCGCGAAGTCCTTCCCTCCGTTGGGCACGTAGATGCTCGCCACCTCCAGCGTACCCAGCGCGGCCACCACGATGCGGCACTCCGCGTCGAAGGAAGGCGAGCTGAACGCCGGCCGCACCGGACAGGCCGCTTTGCTGATCAACAACGCCACGCCTGAATACCCACCCGCGCCGTGCCAGTGCGCCCAGTAGCCCTCGGGCGCAGCGACGCTGACCGGCACCTGGTGCGGCGAGGCTTTGATCTCCTGCAGGCACAACACGTCTGGCCTCTCCAGCCGCAGCCAGTCGGAGACCTGCGCCTCGCGCGCGCGCACGCCGTTCACGTTCCAGGTGGTGAGCTTCATCGAAGCTGCGACCACGCTTACTTGCGGACCAGCGGCTTGTACTTGATGCGCCGGGGCTGCAGCGCGTCGGCGCCCAGGCGCTTCTTCTTGTCAGCCTCGTAGTCCTGGAAGTTGCCCTCGAACCACTCCACCTTCGAGTCGCCTTCGAACGCGAGGATGTGGGTGGCCACGCGATCGAGGAACCAGCGATCGTGGCTGATGATCACCGCGCAGCCGGCGAAGCCTTCCAGGCCTTCTTCCAGCGAGCGCAGCGTCTCGACGTCGAGGTCGTTGGTGGGCTCGTCGAGGAGGATGAGGTTACCGCCCTCCTTGAGCACCTTGGCCAGGTGCACGCGGTTGCGCTCGCCACCGGAGAGATCCTTCACGCGCTTCTGCTGATCAGCGCCCTTGAAGGCGAACCAGGAAAGGTACGCGCGGCTGGCCACGATGCGGCCGCCGAGGTCGAGCTGATCGAGCCCGGCTGAGACTTCCTGGAACACCGACTGCTCACCCTGGAGCGAGTCGCGCGACTGATCGACGTACGCGACCTTCACCGACTCGCCGACCTTGAACTCACCCGCGTC
>VFKJ01000608.1 GCA_009885595.1 Myxococcales bacterium
AACGCGGGGTGGTCGGCGCTCGACCAGACGCAGATCTACACGAGCCGCGGGTGCGGGTTCGTCGGGCCGCCGATGCGCGTGGGCGCGGCGCCTGAGGTGGTGAAGATCATTCTCCTCGCCACTTGAACTCCCTCTCCCCCCCAGGGGAGAGGGTCGGGGTGAGGGGCGAACGTCGTGGTCTTTCCGCAGGCACTGGGACCGAAGGTCAGCCCTCTCCCTGCTACGGGCAGCGCAGCCCAGCCTGTCCGCTCGACAGGGCGCGGGTACAGGCGGCCTTCACGGTCACCTCGTCCTTGAGCTCCTTCGCCAGCCGTGCGGTGCGCAGGTGCAGCTCGATGTTGCCCTTCTGCTCGCTCTCCTCGCTCACGGATCGCAGCAGCGCGAGCGCGTCTTTCTTCCGGTCTGACTCCGCCAACAGGTCGGCGAGCTCGAGCGTCTCGCGCAGCTCCTCGCCGGTGGAGGTGTCGAGGGCCTTCTGCAGCTCGGCCTTCGCGCACGCGTCGTCCTTCTTCTGCCTGCACAGCCTCGCCAGCGCCACGTGCACCACGCCGCGATCCTTCACCTCGAGGGACCTGGCGAACGCGGCTTCGGCCTCGGCCACCTTGCCCAGCTTGAGCTGTACCTCGCCGACGAGCTCCCACAGGGCGGGGTCCTTCGGGTCGAGCTTCGCGGCCTCCTGGTACGCCGCCACGGCGTCCTCCAGCCGAGCCGCCTCGACGAGCCGATCGCCCAGCTCGTTGAACACCGCCCCGCTCTTGACGCCCTTCCCCACCGCCGCCTCGAGGATGGCGATCGCCTCCCCGCCCCGCCCGGCCTTCTGCAGCTCGGCCGTCACCCGCAGCACCAGATCTCCGCGGTTCCCTTCGGGCGCGGACTCGCTGGCGGCGACCAGGTTCTTCACCGCGTCGTCCACCTTGCCGTCTTCCAGCTGCACGTCGGCCAGCGTCTCGAGCGCGTTGAAGTCCTTCGCGTTGGCGGCCAGGGCCTTCTCCAGCGCGGCGCGGGCCTTCTCCTTCTCTCCCTTCACTGAGTACAGGTACCCCAGCCGGCTCCAGGTGGTGCCTCGCTTCGGATCCGCCTTGGCCGCCGACTCGAAGGCCTCGATCGCCTCGGGCACCTTCGCTTCCGACAGGTAGACCTCGCCCTCCGCGGCCGGCAGCCGGGGATCGGTGGGGTTGAGCGTGCGCACCTCGGCGAACTGCTTGTGCGCCTCGGGGAAGTCGCCCTTGAGGTACGCCGCCTGGCCCGCGAGGTAGTGCCCGTCGGCGCGCACCTTCGGGTCGACGCCGTCACCCGGCTTGGGACAGCCCAGCAGCGTGAGCGCGACGGCGAGGCCGAGGCGCCTCACGCCTTGCCCAGCTTCGCGAGCGTGTTGGCCTTGCTCTGGACGGCGGGAGGAAAGCCCGGCGAGAGCTCGAGGATGGTGTCGAGGGTGTCGAGGCAGTCGGGGTACTGCTTCATCGCGCTGAGCGCCGCGGCGCGGTTGTAGAGCGACGGCACGTGCTTCTCGTCGAGCCGCACGCCCACGTCGGCCGCCGCCAGCGCCCCGGAGGGATTGCCCGCCACCAGCCGCGCGAACGAGAGGTTCGCGTACACCTCAGGCAAGGTCGCGCCCCACTGCACCGCCAGCTCGAGCTCTTCCAGCGCCCGCCCACCGTGGCTGGCGTCGCCGGCCTTCACCTTCTCCAGCAGCGCCGCGCCCAGGTTCGAGCGGTACTCCGCGATCTCCGGCTCTCGCTGCACCGCCAGCTCGAGCAAAGCCACCGCCTCGTCGAGCTTGCCCGCGCGCACCGCCATCGCCCCTCGCGCGTAATACCAGGCGCCGGTGCGCTCCTGCTCGGGGGCGGACTCCAGGGCCTTCAACGCGCCCGGCAGATCGCCCGCCTGCTCCAGCTTCCTCGCTTCAGCCAGCACCCTGTCCCCGGGTCCCTCCGCCTCGGCCAGTTCTCCGCTGCGCTTCGAGCCTGGCTCGCCTGGCGTTCCGCCAGACCGGCTCCGCTCCGTGTCGATGGCCATGATCAGAACGTCCAGGCGAGCGTGGAGAGCGCCCACTGCTTGAGGTTGGTGATGAAGGACTCCTTCTGAAGCTCCTGCATCTTGACGGGCACGGTCTGCGCGAGGCCCGCGGCGAAGCGCTGCTCGAGCTGTTTGGCGGTGGCGTCGTCCTGCACGGCCAGCGCGACCTCTGCGTCCTGGTTCTTCGAGCGCCCGTTCAGGTTGACCGAGCCGACGATGCTGAACTCGCCGTCGAAGGTCGCGGTCTTGGAATGCAGGGTGCCGCCCTGCTTCTCGTAGATCTGCACGCCCGCCTTCAACATGTCGTCGTAGAAGTACCGCGCGGCGTCCGACACGAAGCCCATGTCGTTGGACGCCTTGCTGTTGCTCATCACCTTGATCTCGACGCCCCGCCTGGCCGCGTCGATCAGCGCCTTCCGGAGCTCCGGGGGCGGCAGGAAGTACGCGTTCTCGATGGTGATGCTCTTCGTCGCGTTCTCGATGGCGCGCAGGTAGAGCTTGTCGGTGGTGCCCACCAGCCCCTTCACCTCGGGGTTGCTCTGCACCACCCGCACCGACGGGCCGCCGGTCACCTCCGACAGCTTGGGGAAGAGCTTCTGCTTGTCGCCCTCGGAGAGCTTGCCGCCCAGCTCGTCCCAGTTGCGCACGAAGGCCTTCATGGTATCGGCCACCGCCGGCCCCTCGAGCTTGATGTCGGCGTCGCGCCACGCCTCGGTGCCGGCCTTGCCCTCGCCCCGGGAGAAGATCTGCTTGCCCGAGCCACCGAAGGCGTACTCGTTGGCCACGTTCATGCCGCCTTGCACCGAGGCCTTGCCGTCGACGATCAGGTGCTTCTCGTGCCAGCGATCGTTGAGGTCCCAGACCTCGTACTTCTCGCCGTAGGCCTTCACGTCGACGCCGGCGTTCTTCATCAGCTCGAACATCTTCGGGTCGGCGCGGCTGCTGCCCATGGCGTCGTAGATGACGCGCACCTGCACGCCCTCCTTCGCCTTGCCGGCCAGCTTCTTCGCCAGCTCCCAGCCAGTGTCATCGGAGTTGAAGATGAACGTCTGGAAGCAGATCGACTCCCTGGCGCCGTCGATCATCTTGTTGCGCTCGGCGAACGAGTTGACGCCGTCGAACAGCATCGACACCTTGTTGCCCGCCACGCTCTTCGACTGGGTGTCCCGATCGAGCTGCGCCTCGAAGACCGCGCTGCGCACGAAGGCCTTCGGGACCGCGGTGGAGTTCACCTGCGGGAGCGCGGCGCGGGACGCGGTGGGCGTCCTGGCGGCCCACCCCTTCGCGACCTCGGCCGTCTTGGCCTGGGCGGCCGGCGTGTTCGCTTTCGGAGCAGGCGTCGAGACGGCGGCGGGCTGAC
>VFKJ01000728.1 GCA_009885595.1 Myxococcales bacterium
CGCCTGGGCGCTCGAGCAGAAGGTGCACCTCTTCGAGGCGATGCGGCGCGCGGCAGAGGTGGAGACGCTGCCCAAGGGCGCCGCGGAGAAGCTCGCCGAGTTCGTGACGCTGATCGAGCGGTACCGCAAGGGCTTCAACCGGAGCGGAGCCGGTGCAGCTTCAGCTGCACCAGACAGTTCCGGAGCGAAGCGGAGAACTGGCCAAGGCGAAGCGACCAGCAGCCCGGGGAACCTCTCCCACCAGACGCGCGAGCTGCTCGCGGAGATCCAGTTCATCGACAGCGCGCGCGCTTCGGCGCCCACCCTGGCGGCCGGCGATCGCAAGGCCAAGGCCGTCGCCCACGTGATCCAGTCGCTGGAGGTCTACGAGAAGCGTGAGGGCAAGAAGGCCAGCCTGCTCACGTACCTCAACCGCCTCTCCCTCGACACCAAGTCAGATGAAGAAGAGCCCCATCACCAGGCCGGGCGGGTGACCCTGATGACGCTCCACGGCGCCAAGGGCCTGGAATGGAAGCTGGTCTTCATGGTGGGCGTGGAAGAAGACCTGCTCCCCCACAGCGGCATGCAGGGCGAGGCGCCCAACCCCGAAGAAGAGCGCCGCCTCTGCTACGTGGGCATGACCCGCGCCCGCGACCGGCTGGTGATGACCCGGGCGTCGACCCGCATCAAGCGCGGCAAAGAAGTGCCGCGCACCCCCAGCCGCTTCCTCTCTGATATTCCCGAGCAACTCTGCGATGTTGTGGAGCTGGCCGCCGTTCCGGTGGGACCGCCCACGGTCAAGGAACAGAACTTCTTCGCCAGCCTCAAGGAGAAGCTCAAGAGCGCGAAGGAAGGCGCGGTTCCGGGTGGATCAGGTCTTGACAGCCCGGGCACTGACAGGTAGCAGGGCCGCCCTTTCTGATCGAGGTTCCAAACCCATGCCGCACCAGCGTACGTACAGCGCGAAGGCGAAAGACATCAAGCACGAGTGGCACATCATCGATGTGTCCGACAAAGTGCTCGGTCGCGCCTGCAGCCAGATCGCTTCGCTCCTCAAGGGCAAGCACAAGCCGATGTACACCCCGTCCATCGACACCGGCGACCACGTCGTCGTGATCAACGCCGACAAGGTGAAGGTCACCGGCAACAAGGCCACCCAGAAGATGTACTACCGGCACGCGCTCGCGGGCATGCCCGGCGCGCTCAAGTCGTCGAACTACGAGACGCTGCAGCGCCGCCACCCGGAAGACATCATCTTGAACGCCGTGCGCCGCATGATGCCGCGCAACGCGCTGGGTCGGCAGATGATGACCAAGCTGCGCGTCTACGCCGGCGACAAGCACCCGCACACGGCCCAGAAGCCGGTTGCCAAGCAGGTCAACGCTTAATCTTTTCGAAGAACGGAAACGAAAATGGCCAAGTCTGGCACTGAGGGTTTCTACGCAACTGGCCGCCGCAAGGAAGCCACTGCCCGCGTCTGGATCAAGACCGGTACGGGCGCGATGCTCGTCAACGGCCGTCCTCTCGATGAGTACTTCGGGCGTGAGACGTCGATCATGATCATCAACCAGCCCCTCCAGGTGCTGGAGCAGGTGAGCAAGGTCGACATGACCGTGAACGTGCGCGGTGGCGGGCTCTCGGGCCAGGCCGGCGCGATCCGTCACGGCCTGTCGCGCGCGCTGGCTCGGCTCAACCCCGAGTTCCGCCCGCCGCTGAAGAAGGCCGGCTTCCTGACCCGCGACTCCCGCTCCGTCGAGCGCAAGAAGTCGGGCCAGCCGGGCGCCCGCCGCCGCTTCCAGTTCAGCAAGCGCTAAAGCGTCGCAGCTGCCGTCTCACCTCGAGCCGCCCTCCTTCGTGGAGTGGGCGGCTCGATTTGTCTGGTCGCGCCGCCTCATCGGATCCTTCCGCTGCGCTTCGGCTCCGTGGCCCAGCCTTCGGCTGGTACGGCGTCGCTCGAATTGTTTGGGTCGCGCCGCCTCATGTGTTTCCTGCGCCTACCCGGTGTGGGTGGCTTCGCTGCGCTTTCCATAGGCAGCGAATGAAGCGTGGTACCGTCGGCGGTCATGGAGCTGAACGAAATCCTCACCATCGCGCTGCGTGGCGGCGCCTCCGATATCCACCTGAAGGCCGGACTTCCCCCGATGTTCCGGCTGGATGGCCAGCTGGTGCCCCTGAAGGACGGCAAGCGGCTGCCTCCTGAAGAGGTGGCGCGCATGGCCTTCGGGATCATGAATGAGTTCCAGAAAGAGAAGTTCAAGCAGAGCAACGAAGTGGACCTGGCGTACGGGGTGCCTGGCCTGGGCCGCTTCCGCGTGAACGTGTTTCAGCAGCGCGGCACCATCGGCGCCGTGCTCCGGGTGATCCCTTTCAAGATCATGACGATCAAGGAGCTGATGCTCCCGCCGGTGCTGGAGAAGATGGCGCTGGAAGAGCGCGGCCTCATCCTGGTGACGGGCACCACGGGCTCGGGCAAGTCGACCACGCTGGCCGCGATGATCGATCACATCAACGCGACCGAGACCAACCACATCATCACCATCGAAGACCCGATCGAGTTCCTCATCCGCGACAAGCGCTCGATCATCAACCAGCGCGAAGTGGGCGTGGACACCATGTCCTTCAGCCAGGCGCTCAAGAGCGCGCTGCGGCAGGACCCCGACGTGATCCTGGTGGGCGAGATGCGAGACATCGAGACCATCGAGACCGCGCTGCACGCGGCCGAGACGGGTCACCTGGTGATGTCGACCCTGCACACCCTCGACGCCGGCGAGACGATCAACCGCATCATCTCGGCCTTCCCCCCGCACCAGCAGAAGCAGATTCGCATTCAGCTGGGCTCGGTGCTCAAGGGCGTGGTCAGCCAGCGCCTGGTGCCCCGCGCCGACGGCAAGGGCCGGGTGGCCTCGGTGGAGATCATGAAGGCGACCTCGCGCATCAAGGAGATGATCGAGGACAAGGATCGCACCAAGGAGATCCCCGACGCGATCGCCCAGGGGCAGATCAGCTACGGCATGCAGACCTTCGATCAGTCGCTCATGCAGCTGGTGCGGCAGAACTACGTCACCTACGCAGAGGCGCTCCGGCAGGCCACCAACCCGGACGACTTCGCGCTGCGCTTCCAGGGCATCAGCTCCACCTCCGACGCGAAGTGGGACAACTTCGACAACAAGCCCGGCGAAGAGAAGGCCGTGCCCGGCAGCGCCGCGTACGTGGCCCAGATGACCAACAACCCGCAGGCCGCGACCCGGGCCTCCTCTCCGTCGTTGCCGCAGGTCGCCCGCCCGGCGACGCCTCCCCCGTCCGCTCCCAAGCCCGCCCCCGCCGGCCCCAAGGCGGACGACGACTTCCAGATCGAGCGCTTCTAAGAGCCAGCGCGAAGCAAGCACGGAACCCGCGCGGTGAGTGGATGTCAGTCTGCTCACGCGCGGGTTTTCTGCGCCCCCTTTCACCCTGGGAGTCCCGCATGGAACTGCGCACCGAAGGTGTGCCCGCTCGTCGTGTGCTCGGAGGCGACGACGGCGCGCCGCTCGACGGAGATCGCGTGCTCGCGGTGGCGCTGCGTTGGGCCGATCGCCCGCTGAGCCTCGAGCACGTGAAGGTGGGCGAGGGGCGGGTGCCGCTGGAAGGGGTGGAGCTTCGGTGGGAAGGCGTGCTGCCCATCTTCGCCACCCTGCCGGGCGCGAAGGTGTGGGTGGAGCGCACGCCGGGGCAGTGGGTGGACCCCGGCCGGCGGACGGCGCTCGAGTTGGGTGAGACGCTGATCGTGGTGTCCGGAGCGCTCACCCTCGAGGCCCGGCTGCAGCGGCGCAGCGAGCGGCTCCCCCCGGCGCCGAGGCCGGAGAGCGTGTTCTTCGGCCTGGTGATGGCGCACGCCCTGATGATCTTCATCGCCGCGGCGGTGGCGCTGGTGATCACCCCGCGCACGGAAGAGCCGTCGATGTGGGGCGCGCCGTCGTTGCTCAAGCGGGTGGTGAGCCCCTTGATGGCGCTCGCGCAGCGCCGGCCGCCCCCGGCGCTGGAGGAACGGGTCAACGAGGTGGTGAAGAGCGCCAGCTTCCGCCCGGCGCAGCCGCAGCAGTCGCGAAGGAAGACGACCGCGCAGGACGCGATGCGGCTGCTCTTCGGCGGAGGAGGCGGCGGCCCGCTGCTCGCCCGCGGGCCTTCGGGCATCGACTCCGCACTCAACGCCCTGGGTGGGCGGGAGACGATCGGCGGTAACGGGTTGGACGGCATTCACGGCCGGGACCTGGGGCCCGGCTTCGGCCCCGGCGGGATCCCGGGTATCGGGCAGCTGCCGGGGGGGCCGCGCGGTCCGGCGCCGCTGATGGGCCTGCGCGGTCACCGGCCCGAGGTCATCCCCTGCGGCTCGTGCCTGCCGAAGCTGCCCCAAGGTTACGACCGGGACCTCGTGCTCAAGGTGGTCAGCCGCCACCAGAACGAGATCCGCTTTTGTTACGAGTCGGAGCTGCCGAAGGCCCCCGACCTCTCCGGAAAGGTGACCGTCGCCTGGACCATCGGCGCCTCGGGCGCGGTGGAGGCCGCGCAGATCGCCGAGAGCGGCCTGGGCAACACCAACGTGGAGTCGTGCATCGTGCAGAAGGTGAGGCGGTGGACCTTCCCCGAGCCCGCAGGCGGGCAGCTGGTCGAGATCACCTTCCCCTGGGTGTTCCAGGTGGCCGGCAGCGGCGGGGAATAGGCCTACTCGTCTTCTTCTGCGTCCTCGTCGTCCTCTTCCGACTCCGCGCCGCCCGAGGTGGCGCTCGCCAGCACCTGCTCGAGGCGCGCCTTGCGCTGCGTGCCCACCACCTGCTTCTCGGCGAGGAAGTTCAGGAACAGCGAGAGGGTGCTCGCCGCCCTGGAGAACTCCGACTCGGCCACGGTGTCCGCGAGCTGTTCGATGGCGTCGTCGAGGTGCTCGGGCGTCACCGGCTGCGGCCCCTCGCTCCACGCGCTCTCGAGCAGCACCTCGGCCACCTTGAGGCGCAGCGCGCGATCTCCGGCGCCGGCCGCGCGGGCGAACGCTTCCAGCCAGTCATCGAGGGTCTCCTGCGTGACGCGGGAGAGGAACACCAGCGAGTCGAGCGTCTCCGCCAGGTACTCCGCGTCGAACACGCCCGGATCTTCGGCGTAGCCGAAGGCCTCCTCGAGCACCGCCTGGGCGATCAGATCGTCGGCCTCGCTCTCGCTGGCGCCTTCTGCCTGGAGCGCGGCCTTCGCCGAGGCGACGCGCGGCCCCAGCACGGGGTCGACGCCGATGCGCAACGCCGCCGCGCGGGTGGCGAGCACGATCAACTGCTGCTGGGTCTCGTTGGACGGGGTCTTGCTGCCCTTCGCCTTCAGCACCGCGGCGCGCGCCTGAGGGAAGGCGGCGGCGGCAGAGAGCAGCGCGGCCTCCTCGGTGTCGAGGGTCGCCTCGCTCGCTTTCTTCTCGAGCGCGGTGAGGGTCGCAGGCAGATCGATGAAGCGCGCGATCAACGGGTGCATTCCGGCGCGCGTAGCACAGCTGCGCTGCTGTAGCGTCAGCCCAAGTGCCGCCCCCGAAACCCGATGCGCTCACCCAGGTGACGCGGTTGCTCGCCTCGACCGACAAGACGCGCGCGCAGCTCGCCCAGGCGCTCAGTCGCCGCGGCTACGCGCAGGACGAGATCGATCAAGCGCTCGGCCGAGCCTCGGCGCTGGGCTACCTCGACGATGCGCGCGTCGCGCGCCGCCGCGCCCAGCAAGACCTTCGTGCGGGGTGGGTGGGCGAGGCCCTTCACGCGCGGCTCGTGCAGGCCGGCCTCGACGAGACCGTCGCGCGCGCGGCGGTGCAGGCCGAGATCGCCGAATCGGGCTGGAACGCGCTGTCGGCCGCGCAGGCGCTGGTGAAGGCGCGAAAGCTCTCGGGGGCGAAGGGGGCCCGCTTCCTCGCGTCCCGTGGCTTCGAGGAGGATCTGGTGGAGCGCGTGATTGGCACTGGGGGGTTCGACCGCTAGGGTGCGCGCGCGATGAACCTCCGTGCAGCCGTCGTGATCCTCCTGGCGTCCTCCCTCTCGGCCTGTGCGTCGTTCGGCACCTTCGTGGGCCAGGACAGCAGCGACGTACAGTTCGCCGCCGACGCCGAGGAGAACATGCGCCGAGGCGATGAGGCGATGAAGGCGAAGAACTTCGCCGAGGCCTCCAGCTACTTCGAGTTCGTCAAGACCAAGTACCCGTACCTCGAGCTGGCGAAGGAAGCAGAGCTGAAGCTGGCCGACGCCGACTACGAGCGTGATCAGTTCATCGAGGCGCGCGATCGCTACCAGAACTTCGTGCGGCTGCACCCCACGCACCCGAAGATCGACTACGCCTCGTTCCGGGCCGCGCTGACGCACTACAAGGAGATCCCCAGCGACTTCTTCCTGCTGCCGCCCGCGTCCGAGAAGGACCAGGTCGAGGTGCGCAACGCGATGTCGGCGATGACCGAGTTCACCCGCGGCTTCCCCTCGTCGGAGTACCTGGCCGAGGCGAAGAAGGTGCTCGACGAGGTGCGCCTGCGCCTGGCCGAGCACGAGCTCTACGTGGCCGACTTCTACGCGCGGCGCGATCGCTGGCCGGCGGTGGTGACCCGGCTGTCGGTGGTGGCCAGGGACTTCAGCGGCATCGGGCTCGACGAGCGCGCGGCCTTCGGCCTCTACGACGCGTACCTGAAGCTCAAAGATCCCGCGAAGGCGCGCGAGGCGCTCGAGCGGTTCGTCACCAGGTTCCCCGACGACCCCGCCGCGAAGAAGGCGCAGAAGCTGATGGGCGAGCTGCCGGCGAAGGCCGCGCAGCCCTCGCCCGACGCCGGGTCCTGAGCACCTCGAGATGAACCAGGAGCTCTCGCGCTTTCTGGGCTTCCTGGCTGCCGCCGGCGCGCTGGGCCTGGTGATCGCCGTCTTCGGCGCGCGGCTGCTCGGCGAGGCCGCCGGTGCCGACGGCGCCATCATCACCCACCTCAAGAAGCTCGAGCGCGACGGGGTGGACCAGCAGCTGCCCCAGGACGCAAAGCTGTTGGGGCCGAAGCTGCAGTTCGAGCGCATCTCGGTGGTGCTCGACGCCGACGGGAAGGGCGCCACCGTCACCTCGACGCTCGACTTCACCGGTGAGCTGCGGCGAAAGGGCGCGGTGACGAAGGTGTCCTCGCTGGGCCTGGAGCGCGCCCGCTACCAGCTCGTCGATCGGGAATGGGTCGCCGAGCGCACCGACTTTCCCCGCCTGCTGCGGATTCTCGAGGCGCTGGAGCGGCGGCGGCTGGCGCTCGAGCGAGGCGAGGCGTCGCCTGACGGCGGGGTGCCCTGGGGAGGGGCGACGCACCGCTCGTACTCGAGCCTGGCCTGGTACATCCGCAGCGAGCGGGAGGACGTGGTGGTCTCGGAGGACTACCGCTTTCAGGGCCGCGCCCCTGACCGCCCGGTCGACGAGAAGGCCACCCGACGACTGTCACTTCAGGAAGACGGCGCCACCGGCTTCTTTAGCTTTCCCGACGGGATCATGTAGGGTTGTCGCCTTCATTGCGAGGTCAGCGCACGATGGATGACGCCCTCAGGCAGTTGCTCACGCTCGGCCGCGGCTACTTCGAAAAGAAGCAGTTCCAGGAGGCCGAGAGCTACCTGACCCAGGTCGTGGAGCAGAACCAATCGTTCGCCGACGTCTACAACATGCTCGGCGTGATTTATCACGACCAGGGGCAGTTCGCCCGGGCGCAGCGGGCCTTCGAAGCGGCGCTGCGGCTCAACCCGGCGTACACCGACGCGGCCCTCAACCTCGCGATCATCTACAACGACATGGGCCGGTACCGGGAGGCGAAGGAGGTCTACTCCGCCGCCCTCAACCGCCAGCAGAGCAACCCGCAGCGCATGGACCCCTTCGTGAAGGGGAAGATCGCCAACATGTACGCCGACATCGGCAACGTCTACGCGTCCTCAGGGATGCTGGACGAGGCGATCGTCGAGTACCGCCGCGCGCTCGAGCTGGGTCCCACCTTCGTCGACATTCGGCTCAAGCTGGCGAACGTCTTGCGCGACCAGAATGATCACGCGGGGGCGCTCGCGGAGTTCGAGGGCATTCTCAAGCAGAACCCCAACTACCTTCCGGGGCGGGTGCACTACGGCATCACGCTCTACGCTGCTGGCCGCCGGGCCGACGCGATCCTGGTGTGGGAAGACGTGCTGGGGCGGAACCCCGGCAACAAGAGCGCAGAGATGTACTTGAGCCTGGTGCGCGACATGGGGACGACGGTGCCCACGTCGAAAGAGGCTGCAAAAGGGGGCGCGGTTGAGTGATGCTTCAGAAGGAATGTGCTTGGGCGCCCCCGGGAGTCGCGATCGTGTCTGACGTGTATGCCCTCAAATTCATCTCCGGCAAGTACCAGGGCGGAGAGTTCCCTCTCAAGGGCGACAAGCAGCTGATCATCGGCCGCTCGAGTGAGCTCGACATCGTGCTCGTCGAAGACATGGTCTCGCGCAAACACGCGAAGATCACGCTCGCCGGCGGGAAGATCACCATCGAGGATCTCGGCTCGACCAACGGCACCTTCGTCAACGGCGAGAAGGTGAAGACCTCGCGCCTGAAGGAAGGCGATCGCATCCTGGTCGGCACCTCGATCCTCAAGCTGGTGAAGGCCGGCGCGAACGCGGTCGAGCTGTCCGACGCTCAGGTGAAGCAGAACCTCGAGCAGGTCGCCGTGGTGCAGAGCCAGCGGCAGACCAAGACGGCGATGACCGGGAAGATCGAAGAGGTCCCGCTCCCCGACCTGCTGCAGCTCTTCCACACCTCGAAGAAGAACGGCGTGCTGGTGGTGAACAACCAGCAGGAAGCCAAGATCTACCTGCGGCAGGGCAAGGTCTATTACGCCGTCATCAACGACAACCACGACTTGGGCCCGCAGAAGAGCTTCAACCGGATCATCACCTGGGAAATCGGCGAGTTCGAGCTGAGGCCGCCGGACCACCAGGAGTTCATGACGGAGCTCGACGAGTCGACCGAGCACCTGTTGATGGACGCGCTGCGCCAGCTCGACGAGCTGCGCCGAATTCAGGGCTCCCTGCCCCCGATGGACGAGACGCTCACCATCTCGGTGCCCATGCAGCCTGCGCTGCGCGACCTGCAGCCTGAAGAGCTCGACGTGCTCCAGCTGGTGATCAACTGGGGCACGCTCCAGGGCGTGTTCGACAACGCCAGCCAGGATGACGTGCTGATCGCCACCACCGTGGCGTCACTGCTCGAGAGGGGTTACTTGCGCGGGGCATGAACGCCCTGCCTCGTCTCACCTCGCTGTCGAATTGCGCCGGTTGTGCCGCCAAGCTCCGGCCGGATCTGCTGGGCGAGCTGCTCGAAGGCCTTCCCAACGTGAAGACGAAGGCCGCGCTGGTCGGCTTCGAGACCAGCGATGACGCGGCCGTCTACCAGCTCAGCGCAAAGCTCGCGGTGGTGGAGACGGTCGACTTCTTCCCTCCGGTGCTCGACGACCCCTTCGCCTACGGACAGATCGCCGCCGCCAACGCGATGAGCGACATCTGGGCGATGGGGGCGAAGGCGCTGTTCGCGCTCAACCTGGTGGCCTTCCCCAAGGAGCTGCCGACCTCGATCCTCAAGCAGATCCTCGCGGGCGGCGCTTCCAAGGCGCAGGAAGCGGGCATTCCGATCCTCGGGGGGCACTCCATTCAGTCGCCCGAGCCCAAGTACGGCATGGCGGTCACCGGCGTGGTGCACCCGAAGAAGGTGCTCACCAACGCGGGCGGCAAGGTGGGCGACGTGCTGGTGCTCACCAAGCCCATCGGCACCGGCATCGCCACCACCGCCCTCAAGCGGGAGCTCGCCTCGAAGGCGCTGGTGAAGCGGGTCACCGCGCAGATGGCCACGCTCAACAAGGCCGCCGGCGAGGTGTTCGCCAGCGGCAAGTTCAAGGTCAACGCGCTGACCGACGTGACCGGCTTCGGGCTGCTGGGGCACGTGCTCGAGGTCGCGCGCGGGGCGAAGGTGCAGGCGGTGCTCGAGCTGGAGCGGGTGCCGTTGCTGCCGGAGATCGCCCAGCTGGCGGAGCGGGGGGTGGTGCCCGGCGGAACCAAGACCAACCTCGCCCACGCCCAGAAGGGCACCCGCTTCCCCGACGGGCTGCCGGACGCCATCAAGTTCGTGCTGGCCGACGCGCAGACCAACGGCGGGCTGCTGGCCGCGGTGCCCGAGAAGCAGCTCGCCTTGGCGATGAAGGCGCTGGAAAAGAAGGGCGTCGAGGCCTGGGCGATCGGCCGGCTGGTGCGCGGCAAGGCGGGCGTCAGGGTCATCTAAAGCCCCGGCCGCCGGTTTGGGGGGAGCTCGACCCCACGCTAAGCTGGGTGGCAGATGCGCGGCTGCCTGCTCCTCCTCCTTCTGGCTGCGCCTGCCTTCGCGGCAGCGCCGTTGGTGGTGATCGACCCCGGTCACGGTGGCGAACAGGTCGGCGCCAGCGGGCCCGAAGGGCTGATCGAGAAGAACCTCGCGCTGGCGATCGCGAAGAAGGTGAAGGCCCAGCTGGAGAAGGAGCTGGCGGCCACCGTGGTGCTCACCCGCGATCGCGACGCCCTGGTCCACCTGTCCGAGCGGGTGTTGGCGGCCAACAAGAAGCGGCCCGATCTCTTCATCTCGATTCACGCCAACTCGATGCCCACCGCGCAGCAGCGCCGGCTCAACCAGGGCATCGAGACGTACTTTCTCTCCGCCGCGGCCTCGGGCGAAGAGGCGAAGAAGGTCGCCGCCCGGGAGAACGCAGAGCTGGGCAGCCAGCCCCAAGGGGCGTCAGGCGACACCCTGTCCTTCATCCTGGCGGACCTGCAGCGCTCGGAGACCCACGTCGATTCTTCGCGGCTCGCGTATTCGATTCACGAGCAGCTGATCTCCGAGACGGGCGCGCAGGATCGCGGCGTTCAGCAGGCGCCGTTCTACGTGCTGATGGGCCTGGAGGCGCCGGCGGTGCTGGTCGAGGTCGGCTTCGTTTCCCACCCCGAAGAGGCGAAGCAGCTGGTCGACCCGGAGTACCAGGGCAAGCTGGCGCGGGCGATCACCGCGGGCGTGAAGAGCTTCCTCGTTCAGCTCGAGGCCCGGGACGGCCCCTCGATGCGTTCCAGGAAGTCGGAGTGACAGCGCCCCCTCGACCAAGCTCGGGACAGGCGTGGTAGAGCGCGCGCCATGCGCTCCTTCAGCCGCAGCTCGCTCGAGACCCGTCCCGTCATTCTCACTCCCCACGTGAGCAAGCACGCCGAGGGCTCGTGCCTGGTCGAGTTCGGCGACACCAGGGTGCACTGCACCGCCTCGTGGGAAGAGAAGGTGCCTCCGCACGTGTACGGCAGCGGTGGGGGCTGGGTGACGGCGGAGTACGGCATGCTGCCCCGCGCCACCCACGACCGGAACCGGCGCGAGGCGTCGCAGGGCAAGCAGCAGGGCCGCACCCTCGAGATCCAGCGCCTGATCGGCCGCGCGCTGCGGGCGTCGATCGATCTGAAGGCCCTGGGACCGCGCACCCTCACGCTGGACTGCGACGTGATCCAGGCTGACGGCGGCACCCGCACCGCGAGCATCACGGGCGCCTACGTCGCGCTGGTGCTGGCGCTGCGGAAGATCAAGGGCAAGGGCATGACGCAGCTCCCTCCGCTGCAGCACGTGGCGGCGATCTCCGTGGGCATCGTGAAGGGGCAGGTGTCGGTCGATCTCGACTACGCCGAGGACTCCACCGCCGAGGTCGACCTCAACATCGTCGCGCTCGACGGCGGCAAGCTGGTCGAGGTGCAGGGCACCGCGGAGAATGGGTCGTTCGATCGCGCCCAGCTCAACGCCATGCTCGATGCGGGGCTCGCCGCGACGGCGAAGCTGGTCGAGCTGCAGAAGAAGGTGCTCGGCTGATGCGGCAGGTGGTCTTCGCTTCGAGCAACGCGGGGAAGATCAAGGAACTGCAGGCGCTGCTCGGCGAGGGCTGGGTGGTGAAGAGCGCGGCCGACTTTCCGCAGATCCCCGAGGTGATCGAGGACGCGGACTCCTTCGAGGGGAACGCGGCGAAGAAGGCGCGCGCCTTCGCGCAGGCGACGGTGTTGTGGGCGCTCGCGGATGATTCGGGGCTGCTGGTCGATGCGCTCGAGGGGCGGCCGGGGGTGTATTCGGCGCGGTACGCGCCCACCGAGTCAGAGCGCATCGACAAGCTGCTGGCGGAGTTGAAGGACGTTGCGGCCCCGCTTCGTACGGCGCGGTTCAAGTGTGTGCTGTGCCTCGCGTCGCCTTCGGGGAAAGAGCGACTCACCACCGGCACTTGCGAGGGGGCCATCGGCTTCGAGCGCAAGGGCTCGCATGGGTTTGGGTATGACCCGGTGTTCGTGCTGCCGAGCGGGAAGACGATGAGTGAGCTGAGCCGCGAGGAGAAGTCGGCGCTCTCGCATCGGGGGCATGCGTTTCGGGCGATGTTGCCGGAGCTGCTCAGCGTGCGCTGAGCTGCAGGTCGCCTCGGTAAGCCCTCACCCCGACCCTCTCCCCCGCGGGGGAGAGGGAGATAAGTGGGTGAGTAGGCCGGCGAGCAGCTGCGCGATGCCGCGCTTGGGCACGTGCACGAGCTTCCGCTTCCACGCGCCCGTCGCGCTGTCCTGGTACTGGTTGGACACCTTGTGGTGCAGCTCAGTCGCGCCCCACAACAGCACCACGTCGCCCCACTGCAGGTCCGCCTTCGCTTGATCGATCGGCCGCGCCTTCGTGCCGTCGACCAGCCGCAGCTCGAGCGCTCCGGGCGGCACCAGGCGCTCCAGTTCCTGCCGCACGGTGGGACTGCCGCCGACGATCACCAACTTCGAGAAGCCGCGCTTGCGGCAGGCCTCCACCACTTCCTTCACCGCGCGCGCGTTGTCCGAGCCGAAGCAGCGCTGGCACGCGTTGCGGGGATCGCACGCCACCGGCGCCTTGCCGGAGGCCCTCGCGAACGCCACGCACTCGGACTGCGTGCAGTGGAGGAACAGGCGCTCGCCGAGCAGGGCGGTGACGCGCTCGAGCTTCTCCTGGCTGATGCGGGCCTTGCCGGCGCGGGTGAGCCCGCCGGCTTCCAGCACCGCCCGGGCGCTCGCCTTCGCTTCCGGAGCGCCGAAGCCTGCCTGGGCCAGCCACGCGTCGAGGTCGACGTCGGCGCTCAGAAGAGCTCCTCCTGCACCGGATCCAGGCCCAGCACCTTGCGCACGGGCGCGAAGCTGCGGCGGTGCTGGTCGACCACGCCCAGCTTCTCCATGGCCGCCAGGTGCTCCGGGGTGGAATAGCCCTTGTGGGCCGCGAAGCCGTAGCCGGGGTGCCTGGCGTCGAGCTCGGCCATGAACCGATCGCGGCTGGTCTTGGCGAGGATGGCCCCGGCCGCGATCGACAGGCTCAAGGCATCGCCCTTGATGATGCCGCGCTGGGGGGGCACCAGGCCGGGGATCTTCCGGGCGTCGACCAGCACGTAGTCGGGCTGCAGCGAGAGGCCGTCGACCGCGCGCCGCAAGGCGAGCAGCCCCGCCTGGTAGATGTTGATGGCGTCGATCTCTTGCACCTGCGCCCAGGCGATCGACCAGCACACCGCGTCCTTCTTGATGGTGGCGGCGAGCTCCTCGCGGAATTCCTCGTCGAGGATCTTCTTGGAGTCGTCCAGGCCCTTGAGCTTGTAGCCTCTGGGGAGAATCGCGGCGCCCGCGCAGACCGGCCCGCACAGCGGCCCCATGCCCGCTTCGTCGACGCCGGCGATGTGCACGTGGCCCTGCTCCCACAGCTCGGTCTCGAACTTGAGCATGTGACGCAGCCGCTGCCCCTCGGCGCGGTTGGCGGCCTGCCGCTTCTGCAGCGCCTTGAGGAGCGCCTGGGCGCCGTCCCGGGGATCGGCCTCGAGGGCGGCGATCAACCCCGAGGGGAGCGCCGCGCCTTCCACCAGGTAGCGCTGCCGCAGCTCGGCCAGCGCCGGGTTCGCGCGCCGGGGCATCAGATCACTGCAGCTTCAAGGTGAGCGAGCGCGGGCTCACCGACGAGGCGCAGTCGGTGCCCACGTAGGACAGCTCGGCGATGGGCGTCTTGAGATCGTTGACGTTGCCCTGCACGCGCACGGTGCCCGGGCCGTACTGCTCCTTCACCAGGGCGATGCCGCGGTCGTCGGCGATCAGGTTCTCGCTCTGGCCGTAGCTCATGTACTCGATCGCCACGACGGCGCCGGGCGCCGGATCGCCCGCGCGATCGAGGATCGTCACCGGCACGCTCAGCGCGCTGTTGCTGCAGTTGACGCGCGCCCGGCCGCCGTCGGCCAGGTAGGGCACGTAGTTCGGGCAGCCAGCGAGAACGAGGACGGCGATCAGGGGCAGGGCGAAGCGCATGGACGTGCGACCTACACCTTGATCCCCCCTCCGTTCAAGGCGGACTCCGCGTCAGCCCAGGGGGTGCCCAGCCAGGCCTGGAAGGACTGTTTCTGGCCCTCGGTGGCCCGCTCCAGCCGCTGCAGGTAGACGGCGTCGGCGGGCTTTTGTCCCACCTGCACGCTCACTTCGTGCAGACGGTCGCGGCGGAAGACGGTGACGCGTGCCAGTTCGCCCGGTTTCTTGTCTTCGCACCGGTTGATCAACGCGGCGGCGTCGCACTTGAGGCCGTCGAGCGCGAGCACCTCGTCCTCGGCGTAGAGGCCCGCGGTCATCGCCGGCGAGCCGTCCAGCACGGTGGCGATCGCGTTGCCGCTGCGGGGGATGATGCCGATCCAGCCCTCGAACTTGTCGCCGCGGCCGCGCGGGGGGGTGCCGCCCTTGTCGCTGGGCGACTCGCGGGTGCGGAAGCGGGCCTCGAGGCCGACGTGATCGAAGACCTCGTAGCTGAGCTCGGCGGTGCCGTGCACGGCGCGGGCGAAGAAGTCGCGGAGCGAGGTGCCGGCGATCTCCTCGGCGGCGAGCTCCACCGCGTTCTCGGGCACCCCGCGCTCGTCGCCGAAGCGCTTCCACAACAGCCGCACCACGTCGTCCAGCGAGCGCTGATCGTTGGTCGCCCCGCGGAGGGTGAGATCGAGCAGCGCGCAGACCAGCTCGCCCTTGAGGTAGTAGCTGATCGCGGTGTTGGGGGTGTTCTCGTCGGGCCGGTAGTGCTTGGTCCACGAGATGACCGACGCCTCGGCGAGGGGGAGCACGTTACGGCCCGGAGTCCCCTGGAGCGTGGTGAGCGACTCGCCCAGCCGCGTGAGGTAGCGCGAGCCGCTCATCAGCCCGGCGCGCCGCGTGAGCAGGTTGTCGTAGTAGCTGGTGCCGCCCTCGAAGTACCAGAGCAGCTCGGTGTAGTTCTCCTGCGAGTAGTCGAAGGGCACCAGCCGCGCCGGCTTCACGCGCTTCACGTTCCACAGGTGGAAGTACTCGTGAGCGGCCAGGGTGAGGAAGTCTTCCCAGCCCTTGGGGCTGGAGAACCCGGTGCGCGGGTAGAGCAGCGCGGTGCAGGCCTTGTGCTCCAGCCCGCCGCGGCCCTTGTCGGTGCCGTAGACGAAGAACACGTAGCGCTTCATCGGGAGCCCGCCGAACATCGCGGCCTCGGTCTCGATGATCTTCGAGAGATCGGTGACCAGCTTCTTCTCGTCGAGCTGCGGCTCGCCCCACAGCACGATCTCGTGCGGGACCCCCGCGGCGGTGAAGGCGATGGGGGTGTGCGTGCCGATCTCGAAGGGCGAGTCGACCAGCTCGTCGTAGTCGGCCGCGAGGAAGTCGGTGCCTTCCTGCGGGAGCGAGACCGTGGTGCGCCAGCCGTCAGGCGCGTCGATGGTGACCTGGCAGGGCGCCTTCCGGAAGTGCTCTGCGTAGAAGAACAGCGTCGCGCCGTTGAAGTAGCCGTGGGTGCCGTCGAGGTGGCTGGTGCGCACCGTCAGCTCGTTGGCGTAGACCTTGTACTGGCAACGCACCGGCTGGTTCTTCGCGGCGATGCGGTAGCTGCGCTTGTCGATGCGCTCGAAGGGAACGCGCTGGCCGGCGGCGTCGACGACGGTGAACTGCTGCACGTGGCGGCTGTACTCGCGCACCAGGTAGCTGCCGGGCGTCCACACCGGCAGGCAGACCACCAGCTCATCACCTGCCGCGGGAAAGGAGGCCTCGACCTCGAAGAGGTGCGAGTGGGGGCGGGACATCGAGACTCGGTACCGAACGGACTCGGGCATGCCGCTCGTCTAAACCCGCGGCGGGGTCGAGTCGAGGCTGGAGGAATCCCAGCGGAAGCGGTGTGTCAGCGGGGGTAGAGGCGCGCGTGCCGCAGGGACACGGTGAGCGACTCACCCGGCCTGGCCTCTCGCGCCGGTCCCACCACCCGCAGCACGGTGTCCCCCAACGTGAAGCGGTATTCCGTCGCGCTGCCCAGGAAGAGACGCGCGAGCAGCGGAAGCGAGGGGCCCTCTCCGCCGAGCTCGAGCTCCTCGGCGCGCACGGCGAGGGTCGAGGGGCCCTCCACCGCGGCCACGCCCGGGGGCAGCACGAAGGTGTGCGCGCCGCAGCGGAACTGCCGGCCTTCCACCCGGCCCTCGAGGCGGTTGGCGCCCCCCACGAAGCCGGCGACGAAGGGGGTGGAGGGCGATTGGTAGATGCGCTCGGGCGTGTCGATCTGCTCGATCACCCCCTGGTGCATCACCGCCACGCGGTCGGCCAGCGCGAGGGCTTCGTGTTGATCGTGCGTCACGAAGATCATCGTGGTGCCCAGCCGCGCGCGCAGGGCGGCGATCTCTCCCCGCAGCTCCTCGCGCAGCGCCGCGTCGAGGTTGGAGAGCGGCTCGTCGAGCAGCAGCACCCGCGGGCTGCCGACCAGGGCGCGGGCGATCGCCACCCGCTGCAGCTGGCCGCCTGAGAGCTGCGAGGGCATTCGTTGCGCGAAGCTGCCCAGCCGCACCCAGTCGAGGGCCTCGGCCACGCGCCTGGCGACCTCCGCCCTGGGGCGGCCCTGGAGCAGCAGCGGGTAGGCCACGTTCTCCGCCACCGACTTGTGCGGCCACACCGCGTAGCTCTGGAACACCATGCCCAGGGCGCGCTTCTCGGGCGGCAGGTGCCCCGAGGGGCCATCGACCACGTCGCCGCCGATGGAGATGGTGCCTGCGTCGAGCGTCTCCAGCCCCGCGATCATCCTCAGGGTGGTGGTCTTCCCGCACCCGGAGGGCCCGAGCAGCGAGATGAACTCGCCGCTGGCGATGGTGAGCGAGATGCCCTTCACCACCGCGGTGGTGCCGTATGCCTTGTGCACCTGGGTCAACTCGACGCCGGCCATGTCAGGGCTGCCTCCGCCTGGTGACGAGGGTCTGGGCGAGCTGGAGCGCGATCACCAGCAAGACGAAGGCGCAGGCGATCACCGCGGCCGAGCCGGGATCGGCGTAGCTCTGCAGCTCGAAGAGCAGGGTGCCGAGCACGTCGCGCCCGGTGGGGATGAGCAGCACGCTCAAGGTGAGCTCGGTGACGCAGGTGAGGAAGGTGACCAGAAACGCCGCCAGCAGCGGCGCGCGCAGCTGGGGCAGGGTGGCGTCGAAGAAGGCGCGGCGCGGTGAGGCGCCCGAGAGGCGGGCGGCCTCAGCCAGGGTGGCGTCGACCTGCGCCAGTCCATCGGCGGCGTTGCGGGCGCCGAAGGCCAGGTGCTTCACCGTGTACGCGACCAGCAGCATCCACAGCGTGTTGCCCAGCGCGAGCACGAACGCGACGCGATCGAACAGCACGAAGCGCACGTCGCGGGAGAAGGCGATCACCAGGGCGAGCGCGAGCACCGTGCCGGGAATGGCGTAGGGCGCGCCGGAGAGCAGCTCGAGCGAGCGGCGCTTCGTCGAGGCGATGCCCAGGCCCAGCGTGGTGACCAGCGCGGCAGCCGCGGCGGCGAGCCCGAGGCTGCGGAGGGTGGCGTCGATGGTGCGCGGGTTCGACAGCACCCCGCTCCAGTGCTTGGCGGAGAGGCCGGTGAGCTGACCCCACACCGGCTGCACCGAGGTCAACGCGACCGCGAGCAGGGGGAGGATCACCAGCACCAGGGCCAGCGTGACTCCCGTCGCGGCCAGGGGAAGGCGCGCCCGGCCCAGCGGCATCGGGCGCAGCGAGAGCCCCTTGCCGCTGGAGAGCCTCACCTCTCCGCGCTTCGCGAGCGCGCGGCTGCCCAGGAGGACGAGGGCTGCGAGCAGGAGCAACTCGAGGCTGAGCACCACCGCTCGGGGGAGTCCTCCCTGGCCCATCAGGATCTCGCCGTAGATGCGCGTAGTGAGCGTGGGGCTGGGCGGGCTGGCGGTGACCCCGAGGAGGTAGGGCACGCCGAAGGCCGAGGCCGCGAAGAGGAAGCACAACGCGGTGCCGGAGAGCGCGGCGGGGAGGGCCAGCGGGAGGGAGATGGAAAGCAACGCTCGGACCGGGGAAGCGCCCGAGAGCCGCGCGGCTTCTTCCAGTGACGAGTCGATTCGCGAGAGCGCCGCGAGGGTGGGGAGCAGGACCAGCGGCAGGCCTGCGGTGCCGAGCACGAAGGCGATGCCGAGGCGACCGTAGATGTTGAAGGTGCCTGCGCCGAGCAGGAGGTTGAGCAGGCCCGCGCGCGGGTTGGCGAGCGAGACCCACCCCATGCCGAGGATGAACGGCGGCAGCGCGGCGGGCAGGGTGAAGATCGCTCGCAGCCCGTTCTTCAGGGGGAGATCGGTGCGGGCGATCAGGAGCGCCAGGGGCACTGCGACGGTGAAGGCGAAGAGCGCGGCGCCGATCGAGCTGATGAGCGTGCCGGCGAGGGCTTGCAGGCTCTCGGGGGCGAACCAGACCTCGGTCCACCGGGGGGCGGTGCGGGCCTGGAAGAGAAGGAGCGCGAGCGGGAGGCCGAAGAAGAAGGCGAGGGCGAGGGACAGCGTGAGCGTCAGCCCTCTCCCCGACCCTCTCCCCACAGGGGAGAGGGGGACAGTGGTCGAACGAGTGCTCATCGCGCGAACGCCTTGCTGAACTCCGCCTTCACCCTCGCGCCGTCAGTCAGTCCGTATTTCAGGATCGGCTCGCCCCAGGGCGCGCTTCGCTCAACGAGCTGGTCGAGCGAAATCGATCCCCGCGGGCCCGACACCCGCGGATCGACCGCGTGCATGTCCCCCAGCTCGGCGATGATCTTCTGCCCCGCAGGCGAGAGCAGGGCGTCCACCAGCGCCTTCGCCGCCTCGGGGTGCTGGCTGCTCGCCATGATCCCCGCGTAGCCCGGCACCACCACCGCGCCATCGGACGGCCAGGCGATCTCGATGGGGCTGCCCTTCGCCTTCGCCGCCAGCGCGTTCTCCAGCAGCAGCACCCCCACCTTCGCTTCTCCGCCCTCGAGCTTCTGCAGCACCGCCGCGTTGCCCCCCGCGACGCGCGCTTCGTTCTGGCGCAGCTGGTCGAACCAGCTGCCCCCGAGCGCCTGCTCCATCGACACCGCCCAGGTGAACGCCGTGCCGCTGGTGAGCGGATCGCCCAGCGCCACCTCGCCCTTCCACTCCGGGGCGGCCAGTGCGGCGAAGGAAGCGGGCGGCGTGAGCCCGGCCTTGTGCACCAGCACCATGGTGGAGAGCCGCACCGCCGCGTAGTTCCCATCGGGATCGACGTAGCGCAACGGCGTGCGCAGCCCATTGGGCGAGACGTACCGCAGCCACCGGCCTTCCTGCTTGAAGCGCTCGTAGAGGAACGGGTCGGACGTCACCAACACGTCGCAGGGCGTGCCCCCGGCGGCGAGCTCGGCTTCCAGCTTGGCGGCCACCTTTTCACTGCCAGCCTGGAACCAATGAATGGTGACGCCGGGCATCGCGCGCCGAAGCTCAGGCTCGAGCGCGTCGATCACGTGGCGGTAGACCGAGGTGTAGACCCACACCTCGCCCGTCGCTGCCCCCTTCGCAGAGGAGGACACCGCGCCACCGGGCGAGGCCGTCTCGATGCGACACCCGACGAGGAAGGTGAGGACGAAGAGCCAGCGCACAGGCCTCAAGCGTCTACTCCATCGCCAGGGGAAAGCGGGCCGCCAGTCGCTCGGAGGTCTGCTCGTCGTCGAAGTTGAGCAGCATCTCCCAGAAGGCGCGGTAGTAGCCGGCGCCCTCGCGCTTGCGCACGTGCAGCCGGTAGCCGTACCAGACGTCTTCCCAGTTCGCGGGCCCGCTGACGATCCCCCAGAGCTCGCCGGGCGGGAGCAGCAGGGTCTCGTCTTCATCGCCGCGCAGCTTCGACTCGATCAGCGGGGGTTGGCCGGGCTTGAAGCGCAGGCTCCAGGCGCCCGTATCTCCCGCGACGAAGCCCGCGTTCATCTCGAGCTCGCCCAGGGTCGGCTTCGCAGCCGCGATCATCTCCTCGAAGTACGCCCGCACGGCGGCATCGAGCGTCTGCTTCGGCACCTCGCGCGTGGGCCTTCGCGCGGCGGCGATCGCGCTCGCCACCCGTTCCTTCTCCTGCAGGGCGTAGCGGCGCACCGAGGCCACGTCGTTGTCCCACCCCGCGGTGAGGCCCTTGTTGATGCCGCCCGTCTCCCGGCTCCACTGATCCCCGGGCTCGAGGTGCAGCAGGTGGGTGCCGTGATCGTGCGCGGTGAGCAGCGAGGCCTTGAGCGCCTCTTCCGCGGTGGGGCGGTCGACGAAGTTCTTCTCGAGCTCGCCCTCTTCCAGCAGCGCCCAGCTCGACGCGAA
>VFKJ01000263.1 GCA_009885595.1 Myxococcales bacterium
GCTCGTGACGTGCCCGGCGCGCGAGGTCGAGCAGCTTCCCGGTGGTGGCCAGTGAATCGAGCGACTGCTCGCCCGCGGCCGCCGACACCACCTCGCGCATGCTGTCGATGAAGACGTTGAGCTCGTCTTCACCGAAGCGCCCGTCGGACCCGCCGATGTAGACGGCGGCTTGCACCAGCGCCTCCATCATTCCTTCGACCTGCTGACGAGCGGCTCTCGCGCTGAGGATCTTGCGGACGTTCACGGGGACTCCTTCAGGTCTCGCGGCCGGTGTGGCCGGGCAGCGGGCGGATCCATTTGTGGGGCCTGATGCTCATCGGGCGCGCACCATGCCATATCGCCAGCCCCATGAACGCTCGCATCGGCATCGTCACGCTCTCGGATCGCGCCTCGGCCGGCGTGTACGAAGATCTCTCCGGTCAGGCCATCCGCCAGACCCTGACTGAATGGCTCTCGACCCCGTGGGAAGCGGTGTACCGCCTCATTCCCGACGATCGCCCCACCATCGAAGCGACGCTGATCGAGCTGTGCGACCGGGAAGGGTGCGGGCTGGTCGTCACCACCGGCGGCACCGGCCCCGCGCTGCGCGACGTCACCCCCGAGGCGACCGAAGCGGTCTGCACCAAGATGATGCCGGGCTTCGGCGAGCTGATGCGCAAGAAGTCGCTCGAGAAGGTGCCGACCGCCATCCTCTCCAGGCAGACCGCCGGCATTCGCGGCCACAGCCTGATCATCAACCTGCCCGGCAAGCCCGCCAGCATTCGCGAGTGCCTCGAAGCGGTCTTCCCCGCGGTGCCCTACTGTCTCGACCTCATCGGCGCCCCGTTCCTCGAAGCGACCGCCGCGGCGCCCGCCGTGTTCCGCCCCAGAAACAAGTAAGGACCAACGCCCCAAAGTCTCAGGTACGCGTTTTTTGCGCCTTGTCGGGTCTGGACCGCTGCCTTACTGCTGAAGGCTGGAGCGGTCCGCTCCGAGGAGGTCCCCCTCGATGGCCCACAGTGTTCATGGAGTCC
>VFKJ01001101.1 GCA_009885595.1 Myxococcales bacterium
CTCCCCCGCGGGGGAGAGGGTCGGGGAGAGGGCTTGCCGCCTTGAAGACGCGCTGGCCATTTCTCCTCGCGGGACTGGTGCTGGCCGTCGGCTTCCGCGAGCTCTTCGTGGGCTCGGTGCAGGCAGGGCGCGATCTCTCGGCGCACGTCTTTCCCGAGACCTTCTTCCTGATCTCGGAGTGGACGCGCGGCCACGTGCCGCTGTGGCTGCCGAACGCGCGCCTGGGCCAGCCCTTCGCCGCGCTGCTCTACACCCAGGTGTTCTACCTGCCGCGCGTCCTCACCGGGATCCTCTTCGGGCACGTGCTCGGCCCCAACGTGATGCACCTCTTCCACGCGGGGTGGGGCTTCGCGGGCCTTTTCCTCGCTGCGCGGCGCTTCGGGTTGAGCCGGGCCACCGCCTTCGTGGCTGCCGCGCCGTTCGCGTCGTCACCGTTCTTCATCGAGTTCGCGCAGAACCTCTCCTTCGCCTCGACGGCCGCATGGGCGGGCTGGACGCTGTGGGCGGCGGAAGGACTGCGGCGCGCTCCGAGGCTGCGCGGTGCTGCGTGGCTGGCGGCGGTGCTGGGCCTCGCGTTTCACGCCGGCTCTCCGGAGATGTGGCTGTGGCAGGCGCTGCTGGCGGTGTCGGTGCTCGCCCGCACGCGCAAGTCGCTGGGGTGGGGCGCGCTCGCGTTCGTGTGGGCGGGCGCGGTGAGCGCGGTGGTGGCGCTGCCGGCGTTCGAGCTCGTCCGCGAGTGGACGAAGCCGGGCTCGGTGACCGGCGGCGCCCTGGAATGGTCGGTCTCGGCCGCTCAGTTGCTCTCGATCGGGGTGCCCGGGGCTGATCTGCCGCGCGCAGGCGGGTACTGGGGCGGGGCGGATCAACACTTCCTCTTCACGCTCTTCCTCGGCTCGACCACCGTGCTCCTGGCGCTGCTGGGGCTCACCGTGCGGCGCGCGCGGCCGGTGCTGGTGGTGACGGTGGTGTGCCTGCTGCTCTCGCTGGGGAAACACAGCGCGCTGTCGGAGTTGTTGCTGCAGGTGCCGCCGTTCAAGCTCTTCCGCTACCCGGCGAAGTACGTGGTGGGCGCGCTGTTCGGGATCTCGGTGCTCGCGGGGTTCGGGGCGCGGCGGCTGGTGGCGCTCTCACGGCGCGGCCGGCCAGAAGCCGCGTTCGCGATGCTGGGTGTGGCGTTGGGAGTCGTGCTGAGCGCGCGGTGGAGCTGGGCTCGCGAGGGCTTTCGCTTTGGCGCGCCGTGGCTGTTGCTGGGCGCGGCCGTGCTGTTCATCGCCCGCAAGCAGCCACGGTGGATCGCCTTCGCGGTGGCCGCCGAGTTGATGCTGGTGCCCATCGAGCGCTGGGAGAGGCTCCCCGCCTCGGAGCTGGTGCAGCCCTCGCAACTCACGCCGCTGCTCGCGGGCGAGGGCCGGCTCTCGATTCGCGTCGATCTCGATGACGTCGAGCACGAGGCGTGTGGCCCGTGGGACCGCGAGGGAGATCCGCTGCTGGAGGGACGTGCTCGACTCACCGCGCTCCGCTTCGTGGAGGAGGGGCTGCACGCCGTGGGTGGCTATGGCTTTCGCGAGCCCTGGCGCCTCAAGGCCGCCTTCGCGCATGGCGCGGGCGCGTTCGCCGTGAGCGGAGTGAAGACGTTCGTGCGCGAGACGTGGGCGCCCGCTCCCCGGGGGGCGACCGAGGTGCGACTCACGCCGCTCGAGGACGTGTGGATTTGGAAAGCGCCCGCCGCGCAGCCTCGTGGCTTCTTCGTCACCGGCGTTCGCCTCGGGAGCGACGAGGAAGCGTTCGCGGCCCTCGACCTCGCCGGTCGCGACGTGGTCGTCGATCGGGGAGACAGCTCGGTCGCTCAGAGTTGTGATTCGCCCGTGATGACGAACGACGTGAGCGCGACGGAGGTGGAGCAGAGGCTCAGTGCCTGCGCTCCGGGCGCGGTGGTCCTGGCTGACTCGTGGTACCCGGGGTGGGTCGTCGAGGTCGATGGGAAGCCAGCCGAGGCGCTGCGGGCGTGGGGGTTCTTGCGGGCGGTGCGCGTCGGTGCGGGCGAGCACCGGATCTCGTGGCGGTATCAGCCCATCTCGTTCCGGCTGGGGGCAGGGATCTCGGTGTTGGCACTGCTTGGGCTGCTCGGCGTGTTCTTCAAGAGACGGTAAGCCCTCTCCCCGACCCTCTCCCCCTCGGGGGAGAGGGAGACAGGA
>VFKJ01000895.1 GCA_009885595.1 Myxococcales bacterium
GCGGCGCTCACCATCTCGGCCAGCACCGCCTTCAGCCGCGCCGAGGTCTACCAGCTCACCTCGGCCACCCCCACGGCCACCCGCGGCGCTGACGTGGTGCTCACCCAGGCCAACGCGCTCAAGTACACGATGCCCGCGCTGAGCGTGACCACCCTGGTCCTCAAGCCCTGAAGGGGCCTGCGCCGCGGTCAAGCCCCTCTCCCCGACCCTCTCCCCCGCGGGGGAGAGGGAGGCTCAGTCGTTGCCCTTGATGCACGCGACCGGCCGCAGCCGCTTCTCCACGTGCGCCAGCCCCGCCAGCTCGATCGACCCCAGCACCTGCTCGAGGTCCTTGTAACAAGGCCCCGACTCATCCAGCGGCGTGTTGTGCGTGTTCAGCACCACGCCCAGCTTGCCCATGCGCAGATCCGTCTCCTTCTGATCGAGCGACCTCTTCGCCTGGGTGCGTGACAGCCGCCGGCCCGCGCCGTGGTTGACCGAGTACAGCGACTCCTTCGCGCCCGCGTCGGCGAACAGAATCGCGCTGCCCGTCTCCATCGAGCCCGGGATCAGAATGGGGTGCCCGCTCGCTTCCCACACGGTGCCTTCGAGCGCCGCGTGGTGCTTGGGGAACGCGCGGGTCGCGCCCTTGCGCGCCACGAACCGCCCGCCTTCGCGCTGAATGAGGTTGTGGGAGATCTCGTAATAAATCTTCGCCTCGCCCCCGAACACGGCCTCGATCGCCTCGCACACCGCTTCCCCGATCAGCAGCCGGTTCGCGATGGCGAAGTTCGCCGCCATGTTGTGCAGGTTCCAGTACGCCTTGCCCGTCGCAGAGTCCGCGTCGAACCAGATGCTGTCTTCGCTGCGGCCACCCAGGCCCAGCAGCTGCGCGCCCGTCACGAAGAACTGCTTGGCGATGTTCCACCCGAAGCCGCGGCTGCCGGTGTGCAGCATCACCCAGACCTTGCCGGCCTCATCCACCTGCATCTCGCAGAAGTGGTTGCCGCCGCCGAGGCTGCCGAGCTGCCCGCGCTTGGCGAGCGCCTTCTCGGGAATGTCGACCGTGTCGTCCTCGACCGGCACCACCGCGCGCTCCGTCACCTCGTGGCTGCGCCCCAGCGCGTGCGCGCCGTGGCGGACGATCTCGTTGAACTTCTTCATCGAGCCCTTGCCCGCGCCCGGCTGGCCCACGCCGACGCCGATGCGCCGGGTCACCTCGTCGATCCACCTGCGGCGCTTCTCGCGATCGGCGACGTCCTCCCAGGTCAGCGAGGTGGTCAGCTGCACCATGCCGCACCCGATGTCGTACCCGGCCGCCGTCGGCAGCAACGTGCCCTCGGTCTCGATGGCGGTACCAATGGGAACGCCGTAGCCGACGTGGCAATCGGGCGTGAGCACCACCCGGGTCGCGCCGGGAAACGAGCACGCGTTCACCACCTGGGCGAACACGTCCTCTTCGACGCCTCCGCCGCCCAACTCCCCGAACAGCAGGAGATCCGAGAGAAAAAGGTGCGCTTCGCAACGCATCCCCTTCGTGCGGGGGAGCACCCAGTGGCCTTCGCCTGCCTTCTGCATCGTCTGCTTCCAGCCCATGGCGGTCACGCTCCTCAGGCCAATTGCGACGGCACGAGATCAGCAGCCTGACAGGGTGACGGCTGGGCAGTGAGACGAAGTCGTACACGGGAATGCATGCAAGGGCGGGGCGGGTTGGACTTTCGCAAACCGCAGGGGAAATGAAGATCATGGCCGAGCTTGGGCATTTCGCGGAAGCGTTCCTGGATGCCGCGCCAGACGCTGTCGTCGCCGTCGACGAGTCGGGAGAGATCATCCTCGTCAACATGCAGGCCGAGGCGCTCCTGGGCTACGGGCGGAAGGAGCTGTGGGGCCAGCCGCTGGATTCGCTCCTGGCCGAGCCCGATGGCTCCGTCTCCCGCCGATCGGTCGGTCCGCGCTCTGTCGAGCTGCTGGCCCAGCACCGCGACGGCCGCAAGCTGCCGGTGGAGGTGAGCCTGGCGCCTGTGACCATCGATCAAC
>VFKJ01001237.1 GCA_009885595.1 Myxococcales bacterium
CTGCGTGTACCTGGTGGTCGAGGCGCTGGGGCGCGAGCTGCTGCTGAAGCACCTGGGCAAAGCGCTCACCCGGCCCGGCCTGCAGATCGAGGCTCACGACGGCAAGGCGCTCCTTCATTTACTGGCGGCGGTGGGCCTCGAGGGCGTGACCCTGCACACCGACGTCGAGCTGATCAGCTACCTGCTCAACCCCTCGCGCAAGGAGCACGCGCTGCCCGAGCTCGCGCGCGAGCGGCTGCGCGCCGAGCTGCCGGCGTGGCCCGACGGCCAGGCGGGGAAGGGCAAGGCCACCCTGGCGGAGCTGCCGGCGGAGCGCGCGGCCATGCTCTTCGGCGCCTCGGCCGACGCGGTGAGCCGGCTGGTGCCCGATCTCTGGGTGGAAGCCGAGGGCATGGGCATCGCGAAGCTGGCGCGCGAGCTCGAGCTGCCCCTGGTGCCGGTGCTCACCCAGATGGAGCGCACCGGCATCCGCATCGATCGCGAAGCGCTCGCGGAGATCTCCGTGCAGGTCGACGCCTCGGTGCAGGCGATGCTCGCCGAGGTCTACAAGCACGCCGGCGGGCGCGAGTTCAACGTCGGCTCCCCGGTGCAGCTGGCGCAGGTGTTGTTCGACGATCTGAAGCTGCCGCTGCTGAAGAAGAACCGCTCCACCGAGCACGAGGTGCTGGAGAAGCTCGCCGAAGAGCACCCGCTGCCCCGCGCGATCATCGAGTACCGCACCGTCGCCAAGCTCAAGAGCACCTACCTCGACACGCTGCCCACCCTCATTCGCGCGGACGGGCGCATTCGCACCACCTTCAACCAGGTGGCCGCGGCGACGGGGCGGCTCTCCTCGACCAACCCGAACCTGCAGAACATCCCCATTCGCACCGAGCTGGGTAAGCAGATCCGCCGGGCGTTCGTCTCGGAGCCGGGCTGGGTGCTGGTCTCTGCCGACTACAGCCAGGTCGAGCTGCGCATCCTGGCGGACATCTCGGGCGACGAGGGCCTGGTGAAGGCCTTCGCGGAGGACGCCGACGTGCACGCGCGCACCGCCGCCGAGGTGTTCAACGTGCCGCTGGCCGAGGTGACGAAGGCCCAGCGCTCGGTGGCGAAGATGGTGAACTACGGCATCGCCTACGGCCTGTCGGCGCATGGCCTCTCGACCCGGCTCAACATTCCCATCGAAGAATCGAAGTCGATCATCGAGCGCTACTTCGCCCGCTTCCCCGGCATCAACCGCTACGTGGAAGAGACCCTCGAGAAGGCCCGCCGCAAGGGCTACGTGGAGTCGCTCTTCGGCCGCCGCCGCTACATGCCCGACCTGGTGTCGCGCAACCGCCAGGTGTCCATGGCCGCCGAGCGCGCCGCCATCAACATGCCCATCCAGGGGACCGCGGCGGACATCGTCAAGCGTGCGATGCTGGAGATGGAGAAGCAGCTGAAGGCCCAGCACCTGCAAAGCCGCATGCTGCTGCAGGTCCACGACGAGCTGCTCTTCGAGGCGCCGGAGGCCGAGGCGGCGAAGCTGAGCGCGTTGGCGAAGCAGGTGATGGCGTCGGTGGCCCAGCTGAAGGTGCCGCTGGTGGTGGACGTAGGGCAGGGCCGGTCGTGGGCCGACGCGCACTGAAGAGGGGGACACATGGAACGCGCTACTCGACAGACCGATCGCCAGGCGGAGCGCTTCCAGGCGCTGCTCGAGGTGGGCTCGCAGATCTCCTCTGCGCGCGACGTCGATCAGGTGCTGCAGGAGGTGCTGGAGCGCATCAGCGGGCTCTTGAACGCCGAGGCCGCCACCCTCTTCGTGCACGATCGCGACAACCGCGAACTCTGGGGGCGCGCGGTGAAGGGCGAGTCGCTCAAGGACATTCGCATTCCCGACAGCATGGGCATCGCGGGGCACGTGTTCAGCACCGGCCGCACCTTGATGCTGGGTGACGCGTACGACGACGCGCGCTTCAACCCGGAGATCGATCGCCAGTCGGGCTTCCACACCTGCTCGGTGATCGCCGCCCCCTTGCGGCACCTGAGCGGGCCCGTGCTGGGTGTGCTCCAGGTGCTCGATCGCAAGGTCGACGCCTTCAGCGCCGAAGACAAGGCGCTGGTGGAAGGCATCTCGGCGCAGGTGGCGGCGGTGCTCGACAACGTGATGCTGGTGGAACAGCTGAGGCGCGGTGCGGAAGAGCTCGCCAGCCGCGTGAGCGATCTCGACGCGCTCTACGAGATCGAGCAGGCCGTCTCCTCGGTGACCGCGCAGGCCGATCTGCTCGAGCGGATCCTGAGCATCGCGATGGAGCGGGTCGGCGCGCGCGCGGGCAGCATCCTCCTCGCCGAAGAGGACCGCGACAGCCTCTTCTTCCGCAGCGCCAAGGGAGAGCGGAGCGAGGCGCTGGTCTCCTTGCGGCTCAAGACGGGGCAGGGCATCGCCGGCCACGTGGCGGAGAGCGGGGAAGTGGTGCGGGTGAAGAACGCGGAAGACTCCGAGTTCCACGATCGCTCCGTCGCCAGGCGCCTGGGCGTCGTCACCGGGGCGGTGCTCTGCGTGCCGGTGGGCGCGGGCAACCGCAGCTTCGGCGCGCTCGAGCTGCTCAACAAGAAGGGCGGGTTCAGCGAGAAGGACGAGCGGCTCGCGGTGCTGCTCGCCTCACAGGTGGGCCGGGCGCTGCAGCGCCGGCAGTCGCAGGACGAGATCGAGCGGCGCGCGCGGCTGGCCACCATCGGCCAGATGCTCAGCGGCGTGCTCCACGATCTGCGCACGCCGCTCACCGTGGTGGGCGGCTACGCCGAGATGATGGCCGGCGAAGACGAGCCGGCGCTGCGGGCCGAGATGTCGGCGCAGATCCTCAACCAGCTGCAGCACATCTCCGACATGCAGCAGGAGACCCTCGCCTTCGTGCGCGGCGAGCGATCGGTCTTCATTCGCAAGGTGTTCATGCACGTCTTCATGCGCGAGCTCACCGAGCAGCTGGTGCAGGAGTTCGCGGGCTGCTCCGTCGAGCTCAAGGTGCACACCGGCTACACCGGCGCCGCGCGCTTCGACGAGAGCAAGATCAAGCGGGTGATCTTCAACCTCTCGCGCAACGCCATCGACGCCATGCCCGAGGGCGGGCGCTTCCTGCTCTCGGTGGAGCGCGAAGGCGACGAGGTGGTGTTCCGCGCCAAGGACAACGGCCCCGGCATCCCCAAGGAGATCGCCGACCGGTTGTTCGAGTCGTTCGTCACCTCGGGCAAGAAGCACGGCACCGGCCTGGGGCTGGCCATCGTGCGGAAGATCGCCCAGGAGCACGGCGGCTCGGTGAGCTGCAAGACGCAGATCGGCAAGGGCACCTCGTTCGAAGTGCGCCTGCCCGCGGGGACCGCCGCCGACACCTAGGACGCAGGCTCGACGTGCACCACCACGTCGACGACCTCGGGGAAGTCCTTCGTGATCCGCTGCTCCACCGTGTCGGCCACGTGGTGCGCGCTCTTCAAATCGAGCTTCGGATCGACGTGGATCACCAGGTCGACGTACACGCTGCCCTCGAGCCCGCGGCTGCGAATGGTGTGGGCGCCGAGCACCTCGGGTACGCCCTTGAGCAGCTCGCGCACCTTCTCGGGGTCGACGCGCGCCGAGTCGGCGAGGATGCCGACCGACTGGCGGATGATCTGCCACCCCGTGTACGCCACGAAGACGAGCACCAGCAGCGCCACGATGCCGTCCGCGCGGCCGTAGCCGGCCCAGACCAGCACCAACGAGGCGATCACCGAGATGGTCACGTAGACGTCGGACAGGGTGTGCGAGGCGTCGGCGAGCAGGAGCGCGCTGTTGAGCTTCTTGCCCTGCGCACGCTCGATGCGGGTGACGAAGAGGTTCACCACCAGGGTGCCCACCATCACCGCGATCGACAGCGGGCCCACGTCGGGGTGCTCGTTCTTGATGATCGCGTTGAACGCCATGCGCCCGAGCTCGAGCACGCCCATGCCGATCATCACCCCGATGAACAGCGACGCCAGCGCCTCGAACTTGTGGTGCCCATAGGGGTGCTCGTCGTCCGCGGGCTGCCCCGCGTAGTGCATCGCCACCAGCCCCACCACGTTGCTGCCGCCGTCGATGAGCGAGTGCAGCCCATCGGCGGTGACGGCGGCCGATTTCGCGAAGAGGCCGATGCCCAGCTTGAGCCCCGCCACCGTCCAGTTCGCCGCCAGGATCGCCCACAGCACCCGGCGCACCGCGCGGTTGCGCTCGGCGTGCGAGGAAGGCCCCTCAGCGCGCATCACTGGGTCGAACGGAAGAGCCGCATGCCCGGGCGGCCGCTGAGCTCGAGGAAGAACCCGAACTGGAAGCGCACGGTCTGATCGGTGGCGAGGATGCCCGGCGGCGGGTTGGGGAAGGGCTGCGCGCGCTCGAAGGCCTTGATGGCCTCGAGATCGAGGAAGTCCAGGCCGCTCGACTTGTCCACGAACGCGTCCTTGAGGCGCCCGCCTTCATCGAGGGTGACGGTGAGGATGGTGTAGCGATCGCGCCCTCCGTAGATCTGCCCGGAAGGATCGCGCAACCGCATCTGGTTGCTCGGGTTCCATTCCTGGCTCACGCTCTGCTTTACGCGGTTGAAGAAGCTCGCATACTTCCATTCGCGGGTACTGAGGTAGGTGCCTTCGCCCTCGTCCACGTCCTTCAGGTGATCATTAGGGGCGGCGCCGGTGATCTTGTCCACCACCGCGGCCGAGGGCAACAGGTTGAGCACGCCCGCCTGGCCTTCCCGACCGGCCGAGACGTCTTCACCCTCGTTCTTCGTGCCCGGCACCAGGTTGAGCCGATCGGAGTTGCCCTTGAGCTCTTCCGCCTCGGGCCGGTTGTCGACGTTCAGGCCGGGGCCCTGCTTGGTGATGGTCTTGAGCGCGACCTCGTCACGCCGCTTCACGTCGGGCACCTGAATCGCCTGCTTCGGCTTCGCAGACTCGAGCAGCGGGCGATCGTCGTCGCCCAGGCCGTTGTTGCCCTGCTTCTGCGTCTTCTCGGTCTGGGCCGAGCCGTTGCCCTCGATGCGCTGCGGCGCGGTGCGCTGCGGCATGGCGTTGCGGTAGACGTTGCTCTGCTCCTTGGCGCGCGTCTCCCGGGTCGCCACGTTGTTGGTCTCGGCGATGTACTTCGCCTTCTCGTCGACCTGGTCGTTCCCCGGCGCCACGTCGACGATCTGTCCGTCGGGCATCTTCTCGGGCTTCTTCTCTTCCTTCTTCTTCTCCGCCTTCTTCATCGCGAGCTTCGAGCTGTCGCTCTTCGCCTCGGGGCCGCGGTTCTTCTCGAACTCTTCGCTGGTGAGCCCGCGGAACATCACCGGGCGGGCGGGCTGCGCGCGCGCGCTGCGGACGCGATCAGGCACGTCCCACTTGAGCAGCGAGGAGACGACGATCAACGCCACCAGCGCCGCGTGCACCAGCAACGTCAGCGCGAACGCGAGCAGGATCAGGACGGCACGGGCGCCGTGCGAGTCCTTGCGCTGGGGTCGAGGCAGAAGCACGCGAGGACATCATAACGAGGCCCCGGCGCGTTCCCCGCGGCAGGGCGTCGCATTCGGTTTGCTGAATGAAATCAGTAGATTCGGGCGACCTGCGCGCCGTTGAAGTAGTGGTCGAGGATCTGCCGGTACGTCTGGCCTGCCTCCGCTCTCCCGATGGCGCCCGTCTGACACATGCCCACGCCGTGCCCCCAGCCGCCGCCGGTGAAGATCCACGCGGTCGGCCGCCCCTTCGCGTCCTTCTCGGCCCTGAGCTCGAACATCGCGCTGTTGAGCATGCCGAAGGTGCGGCGAATGGTGAGCTCGCCCCGCAGGGTGGTGGCGCCTTCTTCACCGGAGATCTGCAGCAGCCGCGCCCGCCCCGACACGCCGCGCTCGGTGACGTTCATCGCCATCACCTTGCCGACGGCGAACGACGCGAGCTTGTCGTCGACGTCCTTCGCGGTGAAGCGCTTCTCCCAGCGGTACTTCGATTGCTGCGTGAAGGTGGACACCTTGCAGGCGTGCTGGGCGTCGGTGGTGAGGAACTTGTTCAGGTCCCTGGGAGACGCCGGCGTGGGTTTTCCCGGCAGGACGTCGGGGCGGCCGCGCAAGGACGCGTTGGGCACGCCGCCCCAGACGATCTCGTTGTTCTCCGTGTGGCCGCCGCACACCGCGCTGTAGACCGAGTCGACCAGGCGATCCTTCGCGTCGAAGCTGGCCTCGCCGCGGGTGGCCTCGACGGCGGCGTTGGTGGTGGGCGCCTCGCCGGAGACGCCCTTGTAGACGGCGCAGTGCTGCTCGGTGCACAGCAGGTACGGATCGCCCAGGTGCTTGAGGCCGATCTTCGCCAGCACCTCGCCGCGCGCGGTGACTGCCTGGGCTTTGAGCGCCTCGGGGTGCGCCCTGGCGAAGATCTCCGAGGGCACCAGGCCCTTGAGCAGATCCTCGAGATCGACCTGGTTGACGACCGCGATCTTCCCAGCCCGATCCGCGGTGAGCAGCACGCTGCCGCGGAACGCGCGATCTTCGAAGTTGTGGAAGTCGTAGCCCACCCCGAACTCGACGCGCTTGACCTCGATGGGCGCGCCGTCGGGCGCCTCCGCGGTGAGGTGGCCGTCGACGCTGGCGGTGGTGTTGCCGTTGCCGTCGACCAGCTCGAGCTTGATGGTGCCCTTCGCCTTCACGTCTTCCAGCAGCGAGGTGCGCACCTGGAAGCTCTTCAGGATCTCCGCCTGCTGCGCGGCGAGCGAGTCGGGCGGGGCGGGCGGCTGATCGACGACCAGCACGTAGCGGCGGTTGTCGATCACCTTGCCGGCGATGCCGTACACGCCGCCGAGGATCTGCGACCTGAGCTTGAGCCCGCGCGCCGACCACTCTTCCTGCGCCTGCGCCAGGCCCAGCTTGTCGTTGAAGGGGATCTCCGCGATCTGAATGCGCGCCACGATCGCCGCGGGGGAGCCGGCGACCCGCTTCACCTTCCACGCCATGCCAGGAGGGCCTTCGATCAACCGCTCCGGGGTGCCCGGCAGGCGGAAGCGCAGCCGCCCGCGCCCCACCAGCGTCACCTCGGTGCTGCCTTCCATCAGCCGCACCGGAATGCTCGGCGCGCCGCCCTTGAAGTCGAGGCGCTTGGTCGACAGCTCGCTGGGCGAAGGGGGCAGGTCCAGCGCGTCGCCTGCGTGAGCGGCGGTGGCGAGGAACAGCGTGGCGAGCAGCAGCGCGTTTCTCATCGAATAGATCGAAGCCCGGAGCTCCTGTGACGGAAGGCTCCGGGCTTCATTGAGGCGCCACCCGGAATCGAACCGGGGAATGAGGGTTTTGCAGACCCTTGCCTTACCGCTTGGCTATGGCGCCGTAATCAGGAGTCGTCATTGCCCGAGGTCGCCTGACCGGTCAAGAGATGCGATTCGTTGATTCTTGAGTCAAAGTCCGGGCCTATGATCTGGTCGTGAGCTCAGGCTTCCAGACCTACTCCGAAGAGCACGAAGCCTTCCGCGAAACGGTGCGCAAGTTCGTCCACCGCGAGCTCAAGCCCCACATCACCCGTTGGGAGGAAGCGGAGGAGTTCCCCAGAGAGCTCTACGGCAAGGCGGCGGAGCTCGGCCTCTTCGGCCTGAAGTACGAGGAGAAGTACGGCGGCTCGAACGCCGGCTTCTTCTTCGAGGCGGTGGCCACCGAGGAGCTCAGTAAGTGCGGCTCGGGCGGGGTGGCGGCGGGCCTGGGCGCCCAGATGACGATCGGCACGGGCCCCATTCACCTCTTCGGCACCGACGCCCAGAAGCAGCGCTACCTCGCCCGGGCGATCAAGGGCGAGTGGATCGGCGCCTTCGCGGTCACCGAGCCTTCCGGCGGCAGCGACGTGGCCGGCCTGCGCACCACCGCCAGGCGCGACGGCGATCACTGGCTCATCAACGGCAGCAAGACGTACATCACCAGCGGCGTGCGCGCGGACTACGTGATCGTCGCCGCGAAGACGGACCCCTCGAAGGGCCACAAGGGCCTCTCCATGTTCATCGTGGACAAGGGCACGCCCGGCTTCACCGTCTCCAGGAAGCTGCGGAAGCTCGGGTGGCGCGCGTCCGACACCGCCGAGCTCACCTTCGAAGACTGCCGGGTGCCCGAGGGCGCCCTGCTCGGCACTGAGGGCGGCGGGTTCTCGCAGATCATGGGCAACTTCCAGTGGGAGCGCCTGTCGCTCGCGCTGGGCGCGGTGGGCGCGGGCGAGGACATCCTCCAGACGGCCATCGAGTACGCGAAGAACCGCGAGGCGTTCGGCCAGGCGATTTCCAAGTTCCAGCTCACCAAGCACAAGCTCGCGGACATGGCGACCGATCTCGAGGCGGCCCGGCAGCTCACCTACCATGCGCTGCGGCTGCACGCGGCGGGGGAGTGGGCGCTGGGTCAGACCGCGATGGCCAAGAAGGTCGCCACCGAGATGGCCTGCCGGCTCGCGGACGCCTCCCTGCAGCTGCACGGCGGCGCCGGCTACATGATGGAGTTCGACATTCAGCGGCACTGGCGCGACGCGCGCTTAGGCCCCATCGGGGGCGGGACCAGCGAGATCATGAACGAGATCATCGCCAAGCAGCTGGGGTTGTGATCTCCCTCTCCCCCGCGGGGGAGAGGGTCGGGGAGAGGGGAAGTGCCCTCCTAGAACCGCGCCTGCATCACCAGGTTGAAGCCGAGCTGA
>VFKJ01000299.1 GCA_009885595.1 Myxococcales bacterium
GAGCTTCCTGACGCACAGAGGGTCGGGGTGAGGGGAAGACCTCTTCTTCTTCAGCTGCGAAACTTCTTCTCCTCCTCTTGCTCACCGCCTGCGGAGGCCGGGGCACGCTCTTCACCCAGGCCCTCAAGCCGCTCCCCGCCGTCGCCACCTCCACGGCGATCGTCACCGTGGTCCCGCAGACCAATCGCGCGGTCATCATTCGCCCGGCCACCACCACCCCGAGCGCCCTCGTGCTCTCCCCTGGCGCCCGCCTGGCGGCGCGCATTCCGCACGCCGACGCGCTGGTGGTGCTCACCGGCACGCCCCGCGCCCCCACGGTGGACCTCGTCGATCTCGGCCAAGACCAAGTGCAGTCCCTCGAGCTGCCCGGCTACTTCGACGCGGTCACCTTCAGCCCCGACGGCCGCTTCGGCGTCTTCACCTATGACGCGGCCACCTCCTCCGGCCCGCTGGTCGCGCGCAACCTGAACGAGGTCGGGCTGCTCACCGTGGGCACCCGCGCCGTCGCGCGCCTGCAGCTCGACACCGAATCGCTCGCGCCGCGCGGGGTGCTCTTTGGCCCTTCAGAGGCGAACCGGCAGCTGGTCGCCGTGTCCCTCGAGCGCGGGGTGGCGGTCTTCGACGCGCTTCACCCCGAGGTGCCCGCACGGCGCATCACCATTCGCCCGCCCGGCACCGCGTCGGAGTCGTCGGTGGTGGAGGCGGTCTTCTCCCGCGACGCCCGCTGGTTGTTCCTGCGCGCCACGGCGCTCGACGACGTCATCGCCATCGAGCTGGGCGGCGAGGTCGGCCAGCCGCCCTCGGCGTCGATCAACTTCGTCTCCGGCGGGCGCGGCCTGACGGATCTCGAGGCCTCTCCCGAGGGATTCCCGGACTCCGTGCTGGCGGTCTTCGCCCTGACCCGCGAGCTGTGGCTGCTCGACGCGCGCGGCATCGTCGACAACTCGAAAAAGCTGCTCGCGCCGGAGGCGATCTCGACGGTGGCGGTGCTCTCGGGCACCCGCGTGCTCGCGTGGGACTCGCGCGGCAGCAAGGGCGTGGTGGCGTGGGATCTCTTCGATGGCCGCAGCGGCAGCTCGGTGCTCGACGGCACCACCACCAGCGCGACCCTGGTGCCCAGCATGGGCAAGGCGCTCTTCTTCCACAGCGGCACCGCCGCCGGCGGGCCCTCGCTCTCCACCGTGACCGTGGCCGACGAGACCAACCGGCTGCGACTGCGGCTGCAGAGCATTCAGCTCTCGCGCACGGTGCAGTCGTCGGCCATCGACGACGTGAGCCAAAGGCTGTTCTTCTCCGTCAACGCCTCGCCCGCGGTGGTGACGCTCGAGCTGGGAAGCCTGCGCCTGGCCGAGCTGCCGATCGACACCCCCTCGAGCACCCTCCACTACCTCCCCGACGTGGACTTCCTCGCGTCGGTGAACGCCAGCTCGGATCGCCTGGGCGACGTCACCCTCTGGCCCGCAGGCGAGATCGAACGCTCGCGCGCCATCCGCTTCACCGACTTCCTCTTCACCGGCGATCTCGATCGCGCGGAGGCTCCATGAACCGCACCCTGATGATGGTGGCGATGGTCTCGACGGCGGCCTCCGCCGCGGTGCCCACGCTGGCCATGAGCGCCGGGTACTCGACGCAAGTCTTCAC